>JAUVBC010000085.1 GCA_030591405.1 Candidatus Zixiibacteriota bacterium | reverse complement strand
TTGATCGTTTCGAACGCAAGTGCCACTGCTGCTGAAGATGTTAATGTCGAGGATTATATCCCTGCGTTTACAACATATGTGCCGGGTTCTGCATTTGGTGGAGATTATAACGCCGGTTCAGAACTTCTGACCTGGACAGTTGATTATATCGAAGCAGGAAATCCTGCCTATCTTAGCTTCCGGGCGGTGATCGATAAAGATACTCCGGATAACACTGATATAACCAACACTGGATCGATCATTATTCCTGATGGTAAGAAATCTGATGATGTCACCACAACTGTGCTGCCATCCCCAAAATCAGAGTTGACCATTATCAAAAGGGTAGATTTAGCTTCTGCCTTTGCAGGTGATACGCTGACATACACTCTTTCAATTTCGAATATCGGCGAAGAAATAGCACGAAATGTAAAACTTGAGGATTCAATCCCCAGTTTTACCACTTATGTTGTTGGTTCGGCTTCGGACGCAACCTATGACGATACCAATAATCTGTTGAACTGGTCGCTTGATTATATCGCTCCGGGTGTAACTGTTGGTAGATCGTTCAGAGCCGTTATTGATTCGGACGCACCGGTTCAGACAGAGATCGTTAATATCGGTACAATTATTCTTCCCGATGGCAATAAATCAGATGATGCCAAAACAACGGTAATCGCAACACCAGCGCCAGTCCTTGATATCACCAAAGATGTTGATAAGGCAATTGCATATGCGAGCGACACGCTGACATATACGCTGGTTATTTCAAATAAAGGCGACGCCAATGCCTCCGTTGTTGAGGTTGAGGATATTATACCTTCATACAGTACCTACATTGATGGTTCATCAACAGATGGCACTTATGATGCAAGTAGCAAGCGTCTGAGCTGGATTATCAATAATCTCAATGCCGGTGCAACTTCGACGAAAACATTCAAGGCAACAGTAGATGCTGGAACGCCTGATCAAACTGTAATAGAAAATGTCGGTTCGATATTAATGCCGGATGAAAGTAAAATCTCTGATACAGCAAAAACGACAGTGTTGATAAAGACAGCGCCAAAACTTGATATTACCAAAACTGTTGATCTTGCCAGAGCCTATGCCGGTGAGACATTGACCTACACGATATCAATTTCCAATACCGGTGATGCCGCCGATGAGGATGTCTGGGTATCCGATCCGATTCCTCAGAATGCAGCTTATGTTGACGGCTCTGTTACTGGTGGTGGTGATTATAATGTTAATACAGAAACAGTTAGTTGGAACATCTCTGTTCCGGCGGGTGAATCATCACCCGACCTGACCTTTGAAGTATTAATTAATAAAGGAACTCCCGATCAGACAATAATCAGAAATATCGGTTCGATATTATATCCCGACGAAACCTTTAAGTCTGATACCGCTTTGACAACGGTGATGGCTGGTCCATCACCTGATTTGGATATTACCAAAACTGTTGATAAACCAACGGCCTACGCCGGTGATACCTTGACTTATACGCTATCTGTCTCCAACAGCGGGGAAGCTGATGATAACGCTGTCTGGGTAACTGACCCGATTCCTCAGAATGTTACTTATGTTGACGGTTCCGTGACTGAAGGCGGCGTCTATAGTGCGCAGGCGGGAATAGTCGATTGGAACATCTCTGTTGCGGCCGGTGGTTCATCACCTGCTCTGACCTTTAAGGTTGTCATTAATGATGGTACTCCGAGTCAAACCGAGATTGAAAATATTGGTTCAATTCTGTTTCCTGATGATAGCAAACTATCCGATACGGCCAAAACTATTGTTTTGGAAACTCCGGTACCGGATATTGAGATTGTCAAACAGGTTGATTCATTGATCGCTTCGCCCGGCAGCATTCTTACCTATAGTCTTGAGTTTAGCAATACCGGTAACACCTCGATTACAGAGATCACTGCCTGGGACAAGCTGCCTGAATTTACCTCGTATGTCGATGGCAGTGCAACCGCCGGTGGTACTTATGATGCAACTGATAATCAGGTTAATTGGGATTGGCAGGTCGGTTCGATCGCACCGGGGCACTCGATTGATTTATCTTTCAAAGTTAAAATTGACGGTAATACCAAACAGGGGACGCAGATCACCAATATCGGATTTGCCGCATTGCCGGTTGATCAATTTGGTATCAGCAAGATAAGCAGTGCCTTATATCTCACTCTGGATACGGTCAACTCCAATCTGGTAACGACAATAGTTGATATTAAAACCGGTGAGGATGATCTGACCATATTTAAGAAAGTCAGCGATACCTATACATCTCCCAAAAACATTCTGACTTATGATCTGACGGTTACTAATACCGGTTCAGAGACGTTAAGCAATATTGTTTTTGCCGATACGATTCCGGATCTGACCACCTATCTTGCCGGTTCGGCTACCGGTGGTGCTGTCTATGATGGTACCGATGGTAGTTTGACCTGGACAATCAGTTCATTGTCTCAGAATCAATCGGTGACATATCAGTTTGGTGTCAGGGTCGATGCTGATGCTCCTGATGCGGCGATAATATCGAATCAGGGCTTTATCATTGAACCGACTATAATTGATGGTAATATTGTCAGAACGACTGTTCTGCGGGAAATGATATCGGTTGTTAAATCGGTTGATAAGTTCCAGGTGACTATCGGTGACACTTTGACCTACACGATAACATATACTAATAATTCTCAAGCAGATGTCAGCAATTTTATTATCGCTGATACGCTTCCTGAAGGATTAAATTATATTAATGGCTCGGTTTCTACTCACGGGCTTTATAATCCAATCAATAATACTGTTGCCTGGAGAATTCCGATGGTGCCGGCTGGCGGCTCTGGTTCAGTATATTTCAGCGTTGAAATTGATGAGTCGGTTCCTAATCAGAGCGCGATTGAGAATTTTGTTATATTCTCAGGTGATGATATTCCAATTGACACCAGTAATCTGGTAATTGTGACTATTACCTTCCCGGAAATGGCTATGAGCAAAACAGTCAACCAGGTAATTGCTATTCCGGGCGATACGGTCACATATACAATAAATAGTTTCAATGACGGTGCTGGTACTCTCAATGATGCCGTGCTTATTGATACACTTCCCGCTAATTTCGAATATGTTTCCGGAACTGCCACTGTTAACGGCATATCTGTTACGGTAACAGGGACCAATATTTTATCAATTCCGGTGGGAACGATGGAAGCGGGTGAGTCGGCCGAAATCGTTTATGATGTTGCCATATTATCGGCAGCCGATCGAACGCTTCTGCACGTTAACTCAGCGATTCTTCGCGGGACAACTAATTCCGGGGCGACTCAGGAATTTGGACCGGTTCAGGCAATTGTATCGTTGCAGACGCCAAGATTGATGATAACCAAAAGAGCTGAAGTAACCAGTTCTATCGCCGGAAGTTTTGTACCATTTGAAATCACCGTAACCAATATCGCCAATATTGCTATTGAAAATGTTGTTGTGACCGACTCGATGTCATCCGGGTTCTTCTATGTCGATGGTTCTTCGATTTTGGATGGTGTCGCCATTGCCGATCCGACCGGTACCAATCCATATGATTGGTTTGTCGGTACTATTGGTTCCGGCCATACGATAACATTACAGTATATGACGCAGTTGGGCACTTCGGTTCCTTCAGGCCCTGCTGAGAATATTGCCTGGGCAGCAGGAACAGTCGGCGGCGAACCGGTCAGGACGATTAATGTTATAGCGCGGGTTAATGTGATATCGACTAATATCCCGGGCGCCATTCGCGGCAAGATAATTGTCGACTGTGATGACGACGGTACCGCTGACACCGATTCGATGTTAACCGGCATTGACATTTATCTTGATGACGGTTCCAACTCGAAAGTGAATGAAAAAGGTATGTTCTACTTTGGAACTGTCCGCGCCGGTGAACATGTTGTGGCTATCGATATTCGTGATCTGTTGAATTATGAATTGGCTGAGGGACAGGATGGTTCGGTTCTCGTTTATGTTCATGAGGCTGGTGAATCGTATGTAACATTCAAAATCTGCCCGTCCTACCCGAAACTTTCGATAACCAAAGAAGCTGCAATTCTACCGAAGATTCGTGTTTCCAAGACGGCCATTCTTAGTGATAGTATGATAACCGATTCCAATGGTGTCACTATCGATTATGATGTGTTAATTGAAAGCAGTTTTGGAGTTCAACCGGGTGAAGTGGTTGTTGTCGATTCGTTCCCTGATGAAACCAGGAAGATTATTTTTGCTGATGATACACGGGACCCATCTGATACCGGTAAAGTTCTCAGATACGCGATAGATTTACCCGGTGAAAAACGTCTGAAACAATCGGTTTATTATTCAATGGAAAATCTCGATTTCGATAGCGATCGTTTCCTGACTAATAATATTCATCTTGAGGGTGCCATCGATGTCGAGACCAAAAAGACAACACCGGTTAAGAGCAGTCCGGTTGAATTATCGATAGGACCGTTTAACTCGGCTTCTGCCGGTGAAATCGAAATCAGGATGATAGCGGCTCATTTTGTGACAGCTATGGTGTATCTGCAGGAAAATGATCTGACACCGATAGCAGATTTGGCCGATTCTATAAAGAAGTACCCCGGTTTTGATGTTAAGGTCGAGGGTCACGCCGATTATCGTCCGATTCATACGAAGCGATTTCCATCGAATTGGGAACTGTCGACAGAACGTGCGAAATCGGTAATAGATCGCTTCGTTGATTTTCATAGTATTGACAGTTCAAGATTCACCTATGAAGGTTTTGCTGCGACTCGTCCGATCGATCGCGGACATAGCGAAGCCTCATGGTGGAAAAATCGTCGTTCCGAAGTTATTCTTAGCGGTTCTATCAAGGGCGGTATTGAATTTAGCGGTGACCTGAGCCAGAAATGGAGTCAATCGACACTATTAGAACTGGAGCCGACCCAATGGGATACTTTGTTATTCGCCTCAGAATCAAAATCTGAAACAGAGTTGATTAACACCTGGGAGGTTTTGATAACCATTAACAATATCGGACCGGGCAAAGCGAGCAAGGTTGTTATTGAAGATCTGCTTCCGGTTGGTGCCGTTTATGAAAAAGGTAGTGCCAGTGTTAATGGTCGGACTGTGTCAGCCACACTTGATGCTGATAATAATCTGGTGATTGGTTCCGGTGATATTCCTGAAGGTAACAGCGTTGAAATTCGTTACCGTATTCAGGCCGAAGAGAATTCAACTTTAATCGGCGGCGGTAAGGCAGTTATTGAAATTGAACACCGCGATATCGGCACTGTTAAACAGGAATCCAATCCGATTCGATTTTATTAGAATTGTATTTTGATATAAAAAGGGAGAAGCTGTTTCAAGCTTCTCCCTTTAATTTTGCTAATCTGTATCTATTATTAATCTTCCTTAAGCAGAATTATTCGATTGCTGTCGTTTCGGTCGGCCAGAAGTAGTGTCCGAAGCGGTAACCATTCTTTGGCAGAGTAATCAATTTTATTTAAAATAAGTGAACGAGCGACGATCAGTTTTTTGCCATTTTTATCAGCTTCAGCTGAATGGACAGAAAATTTCCCGATTTCATTTTCAATTTTATTATCTTCCGGATAAGCAATCAGATCCAGCCCCTCCAGATTAATAGTTAGTTCGATATTTTGACGCATCAGACAAGGAAAACGCATTGGTGAGGTCCTCTGATTATGAAAGAGCTCAATATTGTCTGGAAGATTAGCCAAAATTCCACAGGTTGATTCGCCGAGGTTTAATTCTATTCTTTTTTCCTTATCGATTGTTAAGGAATCAATCTCAAATTGAAAACCATAAATCGTTCTAAGAAGGGTAAACTCACTTGGATTGCAACTGGTAAGTTTGGCATTTTCAAAGATGGAGGACACCAGGTTATCAAAATATTCAAATGCCTCATTGTCCATGCCTGCTAACTCCAAAAACTGATTAAAGTAATTGCTGGCGCTAAAATATCCGGTTCCGGTAAAACGATTTTTCTCAGCATCATAAGAAAGTTCCATTCTGATGTCATTGATACTGGTTTTATCAATTCCATTAATGCGAATGTTTGGTGTCTCATCGTTACCGGCCAACCAGGCCATACGACTGAAAAAACTCTGCGGGCCACTTTTGATTTCGCTGGAAATTGGGTCGTAATATGCGGCCAGGTTTTCACCCGAAAGCCAGAGGCCGAGTTCGCTCAATTGTGTCAAGCCGGGAACGTTTATATTTATATCACCAAAACAGGGACTGAGAAAAACCGGGAGAGTACTTATACCTGCTTTCGAAAACAGCGTCCCCGCCAAAATGGCCCGATCCAATGTATGTCCGTAAGTCGATTCAAATGTCTTTACCGCAGGTCGCATACTTGTTAACCAGTATTTCCAGTCATAGTCAATATAGGTTGTTTTATCGTTCACATATCCGGCAATTAAACGGGCTTTATCTATGTTGGTATAAGCTCCCTCCAATAACGAGTCGAGCTGTTCCTTTAAATATGTATCACCAATAGCAGCTTCATCGAATTGAGCTCTGATATGCGCCCCGATACTGGCCCATTCTTTCCAGGTTGACCAGATGATAAATGATTCATTGTTTTCGATATTTGTCGGAGGAGGAAATGTTTTGGCACCGTACGGTCCTCTTTGCCAACTGTATATATCCAATCCGAGGGTTTCATCGGTTCTTTTTGTTGGTGCCGGAACGCCGGGAAATTCATAGATATGGGGCCACCAGTCTGATGGTAATTCGAATCCAAACCATGATCTGATCACCGGTTCATCCCGATTAAAGGTCCAGCTACCATCCCAACCGCGACGAAAAGCTTCTTTATCTTCAATAGAATAGGCGATTTCCAGTATGCAGGGAAGTTCAATTCCCTCATGAAGCAGCATTATTTCACGCATGTTGGCGTAATCGTATGCATCGAGAAGTTCTTTGGGCAGCGTCTCCACAATACCGGCCGGGCCAGTTTCCCACCATTTATTATCGCGCCAGGTTCTGACCGTTGTAACATGCAGGGAGCATCGTGAGGCATCGTACGACACACGAACATCGCCATAACGTCCAATGGCAATTTCGGTATTTATCCAGATTATCCGGTGAACGAATTTTTCATAGCGGCTATCTTTGTTTAATCGGATTCTTTCGCTGTCCAACAGAATAACCGCATCTTCGGCATTCATATCCAAGGTGGCTTCTGCTTCTTTCATCAGTTGTGAAATATCGACCGCTCCGTCAATCGAAATTTGGGCCGAAACGGTAACATTGCCCGAGATTAAAAAACCAACAATCAACAGAGACGGAATAATAAGCTTATTTATCAATTTCATTTTGTACCACCTTTCGCGGCCTTAAAAACTGTCGCGGCGTAATCGGTACCGTCCATTATGACTTTTCGGAAACCTTTATAACCCTCGGGTGGTATCTGGCGCCGTTTAAGATCAACTATCTGATTTACAATAAAACTGTTCTTATTCATTTTGCAACTTCCCTTGAAATAAACATAAGTATCGTCAATTTCCAAACTATCTTCAGGTTCTGCCACCTTATACCCGGACGGCAGGCTGATAGTTTCATTTGCCTCAACATGCTCGGTATAATACAAGAAGAGATCATCGTTTCGTTCTTCCGGCCAGTCGTACGCACCCCTGAAAAAAATACGATTATTCATAATGATCTGCATCATCGGACTCTTGAATTCCAACGTCTCGCCGATTTTCCTGGCATACTGCGGCAATCGGTATTTTATTTTCCACCACATTCCGGTTTTAAAATCCAAAACATCACCATGTTCAAACTCAATAATTTCTATCTGCTCGCCAGCTTTACTAAAGAATTGCGCAAGTTTGTTTCTTGTCTGTGAGAGTGGATACCAGACCAACAGGCCTCGCAAGTAGCCATCAACCGCGCCATCAGATTTAAGTTCCATCGTTCCCTCAAAGGTTCCATCAACAAGAATTTTGCCTTTGTTTGAAACAATGAGAGGCGATTGTTCGGGCGGGCTGTATGGAATATTATCAAGAGTTTCGCCTTCCGGCGATCCTATCAGATAATGCTGTTCGGCCTCAAGCAGACTCCAGATATCTTTATTGTATGGTACCCAGGTCGGATCATACATGACAAATTGTCCGTCAGGTTTTTTAAGAGCCACCACACAATGGTTAAATTGATCAGCAGGAACATCATCGATTCTTGCTCCGGCCAGCGTCATTGCTCCATAAGAATCCATCCCGGCAGCGCGCATCATCGTTATCAGCATCCCGGCAATATCTTTGCAGACACCGCTGCGCTGCTCGAAAATCATCGCACCAGAATGAAGCGTGAACCCTTCGCCCTGACCCATTGTCTGTCCGCTGTAGCGGATATTCTGGGCGACCCAATGCAACAGCTCGAATGCCTTCTCTTCTTCGGTACCGTTGCTTACACCGGCATTGGCAAAGATTTCGTCGACTTTGTCTTTGATAGCATCGGTATATTCAAACTGCTTTTCATTGACATCAAAAAACCAG
>JAUVBC010000333.1 GCA_030591405.1 Candidatus Zixiibacteriota bacterium | reverse complement strand
CGATGTGTAATAATTGGTTTTAATGACGTTTTTGGCTTTTTGCAGTTCCTTTGCGGTGAAGCCATTCTGTTTGACATCGTTGATAATCTCATTGATTGCCTCTTCGGCAGAAGTCAGGTTGGCCGGATCAAGAGTGACAAATGAGAACATGATACCTTCATATTTGCTGGTATAAAAATTATAATTGGCCGAATAGACCAAACCTTTTTCATCTTTTAGTTTTTTCCAGAACCGGCTTGATTCGCCACTTCCAAGCAGATTTGACATTATATCAAGCGGGAATTGATCGGGGCTATCCGATTTTGGTCCGATGGTTGACATCATCAGATACGCCTGATTTACATCTTTGGTGATCTTGATCTCGGTGATTTTATCTCTTTTGGGGGGAGCGGCATAGATATCTTCCGCTTCCCAGCCACTTGGGAAATCGGCAAAATATTCGCGCACCTTTTCGAGTGTTTTGGCGGCATCAATATCGCCAATTATGACCATGGTCATATTGTTCGGCGCATAATACCGTTTGTAATAGGCATAGACCGAATCGCGGGGAACGCTGCTGACTTTTTCTTTGGTTCCGAGAACAGATAACGCATAGGGATGATTTCCATAGAGAGTCTTTAGCGTTGACCAGTCGGCTTTGTTGGCTGGCTTATCCTCGGAAATATTGATCTCTTCCAAAACCGCTTGCCGTTCTTTGTCCATTTCCTCTTTTGGGAAATTGGAACGGAAAAGCATGTCGGCGTGAATTTTAAGTGCAAAATCGAGATTTTCCTTGGGCAATGAGATCACAAAATCGGTCCAGTCGGCTGATGTATATCCGTTAAAATAGGCGCCGTGCGCCGTCATCGCTGCACCAAGTTCATCGCCGGTCATTTCTTCGGTGCCGCGGAACAAGATCAGATGTTCCAGAAGGTGTGTCGCGCCATGAAAAAATTCTGTTTCATTTTTTGCTCCGACCTTAACAGTGGTCGAAATATTAACCTGAGGCACTTGATGATTCTCAAGTATCATCACTTTCAGGCCATTGTCCAGTTTTGTAATTTGCCATTCTGCTGAAAAACCGGTAGTAGTTAGCAGCAGAAGCAGGCCGATTACGATGATTACAAATCGCATAAAAAATACTCCTCCATAATATTTATAAAGTGTGTTGTTTCATGTTCAAGTGAATAAACTATTACATTCCAAGTCCTGCAGCAATTGTTTTTGTCCCTCAATATCTCCATTAATCTACGTAGCAGGGCAAAAAATGTTCAAAATCTTTGGAAATAAATATATTTAATGACTGATCTAATTTTGCTATATTTAGGGGAACAAAATGTAGAAAATCGGTATTTAAATAACTATTATGTTTAGTCAACTTTATAATTGGGATAACAATGAAAGTTTCAGATTTAATAGTTAAGTCTTTGGAAGCCGAGGGAGTAGAATATATTTTTGGTCTGCCGGGCGAAGAAAATGAAGATCTCCTTTTTTCGCTTGAAAAATCATCTATTAAATTTATTTCCACCCGGCACGAATCGGGTGCCGCCTTTATGGCCGATGTTTACGGCCGTTTAACCGGCAAAGCCGGCGTTTGTCTGGCGACTCTTGGTCCCGGCGCGACCAATCTGCTGACCGGTGTGGCCGATGCCCATCTTGACAAGGCTCCGGTTGTGGCGATAACCGGACAAGCGAGTTCTGACCGGTTGCATAAAGAGAGCCACCAGAATATTGATATCGTGAATATGTTCAAACCGATAACCAAGTGGAACTCAAGTATTCATAATCCTAAAATGGTTCCTGAGGTGATCCGTAAATCATTCAAGCTGGCCGAAATTGAGAAACCGGGGGCGACCCATTTTGAGCTACCTGAAGATATCGCAAAAATGGATTGTGAGTTGGAACCGATTCAACCTCATAAAATTAGAAGAGCGGCACCAGATTACAAGGCGATCAATATTGCTGTTGAACTATTGAAAAATGCAAAAAATCCGGTAATACTTGCCGGTAACGGTGCTATTCGTAAAAGAGCTTCGAAACATTTTCGCGAATTTGTTGATAAAACAGGTATCCCGGTTGTCTCAACTTTTATGGGAAAAGGCTCGGTTTCCGATAATGATGAACATTCGCTTTTTGCGGTTGGGATGCAAATCAGGGATTATCCGATATGTGCTTTCGACCGGGCCGATCTGATTATAACGGTCGGTTATGATATTGCCGAGTATGCTCCGGAGTTCTGGAACAGCTCGATCGATAAAAAAATTATCCATATCGATTTTTCTCCTGCCGAAGTTTATCAGTACTATCAGCCGGAAGTAGAAATTGTCGCCGATATTTCGGCCACTTTGTGGGAGATGAATAAATTTGTTAAAGAGCATAATATTGAATTTGATCGCGGATGGTTTAAATCTCTTCGGAAAACAATGATCGATGATTTTGATTCATACAAATTAAAAGAGGGTGATCTGTTCACCGTCCCGGGAACATTGCATATTATAAGAAAAATTATGAACCCCGGCGATATTCTGATTTTCGATGTCGGCAGTCATAAGGTCTGGATCGGCCGTAACTATCCTGTCTATGAACCAAACTCGGTGATAATCTCAAACGGTTTGGCCAGTATGGGAATTGCACTGCCGGGCGGACTGGCGGCCAAATTGGCTTATCCTGATAAACAGGTCGTTGCTATTATGGGTGATGGCGGCTTTATGATGAATTCCCAGGAGATCGAAACCGCCAAACGGATGGGGCTGGGATATACAATTATTGTTTTCAATGACAATGATTATGGATTGATATCATGGAAACAGAACGGTCATACCGGGCGGACCTTTGGGACCGCCCTGACTAATCCTGATTTTAAAAAATATGCGGAGAGTTTTGGTATTAAGGGGTACACTCCGAAAACACTGACTGAACTTGAGGCTAATCTAACCGAAGGAATTACAAGCGACGAACTAAATCTGGTCGAGG
>JAUVBC010000270.1 GCA_030591405.1 Candidatus Zixiibacteriota bacterium | reverse complement strand
TAATAATATTACTGTTATTTCTTGTTACCATTTTTTACCTTCATAAAAATAGACAGCCTATTATAAAAAATGTTGCAGAATTTATTTATAAAAAATCCTGCAACATTATTTGCCTGTCGAAGTCCTATATAATAGAGAATAATGTGGATAGTAAAAGACTTCAAAAAAGCAAGGAAGTTCAGGAGGATGATAAGTCCTTAATAGAGAGGATATTAGCCGGCGAAACCGATGCTTTTAAGGAGATAATTCGGGATTATGGCCGGTTGGTGAATCATATTGTGTACCGAATGATACCAAATATTACAGATCGAGAAGATATTTGCCAGGATGTTTTTGTCAAAATATACCAGAATCTATCCTCATTTCGCTCAGATGCCAAACTATCAACCTGGATAGGCAGGATCGCCACCAACCGATGTTTGGATCATCTTGGCAAAAAATCTCTTCCTCTGGCCGATGAAGCTTTTGACAAGGCAACCGAAAGCGCGGTTGACACTGAACAAAGAGCAGATGATAAAGCCGAAATGGCCGAAATATCTGTTCTGCTGAAAAATGAAATAAATAAACTTCCAGCAGTTTACAAAACTATAATAACTTTGTATCATTTAGATGAAAATAATTATGCCGAAATAGGTAAAATATTAAAGATGCCGGAAGGCACTGTTAAAAGTTACCTGTTTAGGGCCAGGCAAATGATGAGACAACAACTTTCAGCCTCGTATAATCAGGAGGAGTTGTGGCAATAGAACATCTGACCGATTCGATTTTACAGGATTATCTCGATGGCAACCTTGGCAATCAAGAATCTGAAATCAAAACTCATCTTGATAGCTGTCAGATTTGTTCTGCCCGTTTGGAGCAGTATCAACTGCTTTATTCTGAACTTGAGGTCGATTCTATTCCTGAGCTCTCTCCCGATTTTTCCAAAGCGGTAATGTCTAAAATAGCGCAAGTTGATCTTGAAGCATTGGCAGTCGAAGATAATAAACGGCCGGTGGCCGTTCCGACTTTGATATATGCGATTATTGGTGCTATTGTTGCGATTGCCTCGACAATATATTTTGTCAATCTGGAGATGTTGACCCGGGCGTTCCGTGTCACAGCGGTTTCTGATTATTTTAATCGAGTTATAGTCTCCAAAGTCAGTTCGGCAACTGCTGATTTGGGTTCGGTCGGTGACCGTTTTGATTTTTCATTGGTCCTGATGGTGATTGCGACCCTGATTGTAATTGGCGGAATAGATTATATTGTTCGGCATTATAAACATCGCACCGCTTCATTTATGGTCTGATAAAATTAATATTCTTAATAATTCCCATTATTTACATATTCTAAAGTTACGATAGGTCTTGATTATGGTTTGCCATAATTGTGACCTGTCGATTATTGCCATATAGATTCGATACCATAATTGCTGTCAGTTCGCAGCCTGCCTGAGCAGTCGCAAGAGCTGACAGAACAAAATTAATACTAACTTATTTATTATCTCTGTATTATATATATTGGATGATGTTATATTATGTCCGATTGGATATCTGACAATTTATGAAAACAAAAGATAAAATATTCTGGATAACATATATTTATCTGCTGGCTCTGGCTCTGATTCGATTGATTCCGATTATTGCTCCTGAATCACGTACCTGGGGATTTAATCATCTGATATTCTTACCGGATATATATAGTTATACGTTTTTTGCTATTGCTCTTATCGCACTTATACTTCCCTTTATTCGTTCCACAGATAAAGCAGGGGAGAAGTTGTCAGTATGGTTCTCTGATAAATTTCTCGAGAGCCGACAACGATACTTTTTTCGCTTTCTGTTTATTGCCATTATGACATCGCTATTTGCTGTCTTCACCGCTCCAACTCATTTTCTAGGCGATGGGTATGAAGTTATTAGAAATCTTGTTTTGGATTCAGGAACGCTTATCAAATGGAGTGAAAGCGGCATAATTTTATTGATGAAGCTAATCAGAGAATTGCTCGGTCCACCCAATGAAGTAACTTCGCTACTCGCTTTCCAGTTAGTTTCATTCGTATCAGGCGGACTCAGTATCTATTTCATGTTTTTGATTTCTCAGATTATTTCAGAAGATAACATAAAGAGATTCATTGTTTTTATCGCCGCTTTTTTTTCAGGAATGCTTCTTCTGTTTTTTGGTTACGCCGAATATTATCCGATTATTACGGTTTTTATGACCGGTTTTATCTATTTCAGTATTAAGTTTTTCAAGACGGGCAGAGGTTTGATTGCAGCATGGCTGTTTTTAATTGTTGGAATAGCGCTGCATCTTCAAATGGCCGTTTTTGTCCCGGCCGCTCTGTTTATGACATTTTCAAGAGGCAATGGACTGATTATTTATAAGAGATTTAAAAAATTTATATGGATCGTTATCAGCCTTATTTTTATCTTTTGCCTATATATTCTGATTAGTAAATACACGACCGATTTATCTATCGAAGATATATTCCTCCCGCTGTTTAGCGGTAAGCCTGTTTATCCTGAATATGCCATATTGTCTGTGCCGCATCTGCTCGATATCTTAAATGAATTTATCTTAGTCTCGCCGCTGCTATTTCTCCTGATATTGATTGGCGGTAATAATTTAAAAAATATTCTTAAAAATAAAACAGCAATATTTTTTGGATTAAGTGCAATTGGCACTCTTCTATTTTTGTTTGTTATTGATCCCAAACTTGCCTTTCCGCGTGACTGGGATCTGTTTTCAATATCATGCTTTCCGTTGATGCTATTATCGGTAACATTAATTAATAAAAACTGTATTGATCATATTAGAAAATTAATAATCCCAATTTCCCTGATTTTGTCAATCTATTCTCTGCCATTTCTTTTGACCAATCTGCATCTTGACAGGTCGGAAAAATATCTTGAAAATCTGATTGAACTTGATACATCCAAATCAATGTCATCGATGACAGTCTTATCGAGATATTATAAAGATAATAATGACCGAGAGAAGTTTGATGCATTAATGGTTAAATTAAATAAAGAGTTCATGCAAGACCGAATTATCTCACAGGCTATCGATGTCACAATAGCAGGTGATTTGGAATCAGCATTCAAATATATCCAATTAATCAAGCCTGACAAATTTAGTGGTGAATATCAAAGGTTACTTTCGTTATTTAATTTTGGTTCAGGTCAATATGAAAAAGCGTTGTATCATATCGATATGGCGTTGCAATTGAGGAAGTATGCTTCGGCTTACCATTGGACCCGTTCCCGTATATTATACAGCATGAAAAAATATGATTTGGCCCTATCAAGTCTGCACGAAACGAATAAACTCGCCCCTTCCGATCTGAAAGCGGTTGACGCTTTGGCTATGATATTTGATTTAACAAACCGACCCGACTCATGCGTTTATTACGCCAGAGAAACGCTTAAACTTGATTCGACCCGATTTCCATCATATAGATATATTATAAAATGGTTTGCACTGGCGGGACAGTTGGAGAAGGCAGATAAATATAAATCGATGTATACCAGATATTCTCCGGCCGATTCTATTCAGCGATTGAATTTAGAGTTGCTCGATAGTCTAATTATTCATAAAGGCAGATAAAAGCAGGTAAAAAAACTCAAAAAAAAACGCCCGGTTGTTCACCGAGCGTTTTTTTTATACAATTTAATGTATATTATTTTTCTTTTTCATCTTCAACCATTACATGGTCGCGATCATGCCCGCTTTCCAATAC
>JAUVBC010000086.1 GCA_030591405.1 Candidatus Zixiibacteriota bacterium | reverse complement strand
TTGGTTTCGATGCCTATTACCCTCTCGAATATTTCTGGCGGCTGTCTTATATAAGCGGTGATCCAAGCGACCCGGATAACTGGGAGCTCTCCGAACCGCCAGCACGATCATCGAGTTTAACCGGTGGTGTGAAATTATCGATTGAAAAAGATGTGAGTGCAGTAGGCGCAACGATTTTGAATAAGTAGCATAGAATACTAAATATGAATAATAAAAGGCAGGTGTTTTTGGCACCTGCTTTTTTAGTTTATGTTGCACGATCAGTCGTATATATTCGTTATATTAATAAGGGAGATTTAAAAACCAAATAAATATTAGGATTGGAGTTTACGGACAATGTCTGTGCGATCTGTTTCATATTTAATATTATTAATATTGTTGATTACTGCTATCTGGGCGGCGCGGCGATATTATATTGCTCCTCCAATCAATAAAAGTGTGGAAGCCAAATATATCGGAGAAATATCTACTCCCAAAGGCAGTATTCGAACTGAGGAATTACCAAATAGTTTTGGCGATTGGCTAAGGAAACTTCCTCTTAAACCTGATTCAAGCCGAATCAGATTATATAATGGCAAACGGAAGTTTTATCAATTAGCTCGGTACCGAGTGATCGATCTTGATATCGGGGACAAAAATCTTCAGCAATGTGCCGATGTTGCGATGAGGCTTCGCGCCGATTATTTGCTCAACCAGAAAAGAATTGATGATATTGCGTTTAACTTCACCAGTGGTGATCGGGCGAAATACAGTGAATGGATAAAAGGCAAGCGACCGATTATAAATGGTAATGATGTCAGCTGGCAAAATAACGGCACAGTTGATTCATCGTATAATAATTATCTCGATTATCTGAATACGGTATTTATGTTTGCCGGTTCATTTTCACTTTCACATGAACTCAAAAGAGTTGGAAATATCAGGCAGATCAAAACGGGAGATTGTTTTATTAAGGGCGGTTTCCCGGGGCATGTTATCATAGTTGCGGATGTTGCTATTGATAATTCATCCGGTGATAAATATGTTATATTTGCGCAAGGTTTTACTCCGGCCCAGGATATTCATATCATTAGAAATCCGAATGATAAAAATCTGGATCCCTGGTATCGTGTCAATGAAGGGGATCAGTTGATAACTCTGGAATATATATTTGAGTGGGATGAGTTGTATTCTTTTGAGTAAGGCAAATTAAAATTTTATATCAGTCTAAATCAGATAACTTGGGCAGATTATCATTTCAGCAATAGCATCTTTTTTGTCTCAATAAAATCACCCGCTTTAATCTGATACAGATAAATACCGGACGCCGTTGGACGACCATTGAGATCGTTGCCATCCCAATTAATTGAATAATTCCCGGCCGGTTTTTCCTCATCGATTAATAGATTAATCCTCTGTCCAAGAATATTATATATAGAAAGAGTCATATCGCTTTTCGATGGAAGCGAATATTTAATTTCAGTAGAGGCATTAAACGGATTGGGGAAATTTTGACTCAACTCAAACCGTTCAGGAATTATCGACTGGTTGCTATTATCAACATCAGTTGGAGTATTGCCGGTTATAAAATTAATCAGTTCACGGGCATCGTCTGGCTCCATATACCAGAGATGGAACCCATACAGATAAGTGGTCGCTTCATCGGTTACCGTCTTAACGCCAACCGGGTACCCTTCGGCGCGTGAAGTCTCGGGATATTTGGATCGGTACAGATGAGTTGTCTGACCTTTCTCATTGACAACAAAAGCGGCCGAACCAGGCGCCGTTCCTCGTGGCCAATAATCATTAACGTAATCAGGGAATGGATTACGCAAAGTATCAAAATCTACATCAGGAGCCTCAGATATAACCGATTCTGCTTTTATAAATCCCGAAACAGTATCAATGTATGGTTTGGGAATATATGTATCATGATAATAACTAAAAGGTAAATTGAAAATGGAATCTATTCCAAAAAATCTCTCTATAAAGCTGCTATTATAATTTTGAAATGTTGTTTCATAACTCCATGAAATATTATAAAGTATACCAAAATAAGCGAATCTCCCTCCGCTAAGAATATATCTGGTCAGGGCCTGATTATTTTCTTCGGCCCATGCACGCAAACAATCAAAGTTAATGGGCGAGTCCATTATCAAGAGTTTGTATGGTTCAAAATCCCGCCAGTCGAAGCAGTCAGTTGGGTATTCTCCCTGACAGTCGGTTGGAATGGTTTCTCTTGAATAATCAATTATATCATAATCATATCCGGACAAAATTTCGTTATAGAAATTAATTACAGTATCTACTCGATAATCTGCATAACCAGAATTTCCGGTTATAAACAAAATTTCTCTTGTCGGCGGAGTGTGAGTATGAAAAACTATCGGATCGGAAAATTCTGATTCAAAACCATCATTATTAACAGAACTAATCACAAAGGCAGACCCATCATTAACCGCATAATCTGTAAAACTCCGGGCGTTCTTGCCAATCTTATCATATATTTCCCTGGCGCAATAATAGTACAATTTGTTATTAATTAAAAATGAATCAATGAGCGGCAGATATGGATGCCATGAATCCCGATAATATGCATGAAATGGGTAACTTCCTACCCCAATAGAATCAAATTTATAAATATTAAAATGATCGATTCTTCCCGGATTGATCACATCCCATTCAATAGTTACCTCGTCTCCGTTCAGGCCAAAAGCATAATCCCTTTTTATAATTGGAGCCAGGGCGCGGGTGCTGTCAAAAATAATAACAGTTTTACTGGGATCGCCAAATTCATTGTCTGATCTGGACGCAACATTGACAAAATATGCCTTATTTATACATATATCGGTCAAAGTGTATTGGGTGATTTCGTCAAGGCTAGCGTGATGAATCAAACCCTCCGGCTCCAGCCAGGGCGGAATAACACCGGGGTATGGCAACTCATTAAACGGTACAGTCGAAAGATAAACTTCATAACCATCGACACCATCGTACACAAATGGATCCCATTTTATTACCGCCGAATCCTTATCATGATAATCAACTTTCAAACCATTCACAGGATTAAGCGGATTTAAGAGCAGTTGACCGAGTGAATCGGAAATATCGGCATTTTTTAAAACTCCGGTGAAATTTAGATTCGCCAGATAATCATCAGGGTTATCCGGTAGATTGTCAAGATTGTTAACAACGGTATGAACATCTTCGCCGGTGAAAGTAGCGAATAGAACTCGAATCGATGAGTCAGGATAAATATCAACGGGACCTATAGAGAACAAAAATCGTGTATCGCCGCCATCGGCAAAATCGCTGGCATAGTCAGGATTAGGCTCCATCCAAAGGTGAACTCCAGTATCAATTGTTGCGGTATAAAATTGATCATAATCCCATTCGGGGTGACTTAGAAGGTAATATTTATCCTTGTCATCGACAGGTGTCCCAAGATTCAAATTGTAAAAATCCCGAAATGGATCTTCCTCAGTACCTTCAAGTCTTGGACCAAAATCGAGTTGAGTATTACCACTGGATATCCACCAATTGAATATTGTATCTTGCGGTTCAAACGATGATTCAATAAATTTAGCTGCCAATATTCTGGTCGGTGAACTTTTTTCATCAAATAGCCCATCAATCGGATCGCCATCATTATCAATAGTATAAACAATTCCTTTTTCGCGAATTGAACCGGAAATATCATCCTTATGCCTATTAAATGTATAACCATAGTTATAATCATACACGTCGGAATCAAAAAACAAACCAACACGGCCTTCGTTAATTGTTTCTTCACCAATATTGGTAATGACCATATCATATATTATTGTCTGGCTGTTGGGAGTATCAAACCAGGTGTGACTACTCAGGGCGACTTCAATATTTAGTGGATGGTGATATGGCCACGTTGGCCAGAAAATGCTATTATTTTCATAAAGAGTATCATAAAACTCAGCATGCAAAGAATAATCAGCCGGAGATTTGGATTCGGTCACCGATTTATAATAATAATCATGAGGCGGCCAGAATTCACTATTATGTGAAAACCATCCATCATGTCCAGTTGAAACTAATGTGTCATCACCGATTATGCCGCCAATCCATATTGATCCGACATATAGATATTCTTGATAACCATCTTTTGGCGTCATAAATGATGGATAATGATTTTCGGGGAAATGCGAATCATATGGGCCATTAACATATGAACCAAAAGTTCCAAAACAGTTATACATCGTGGCGATCTCATTGGTATATTGAAAACCATAAATATCAGGTAGTCGATTGGTTGGAAATATTAATTCTATATCATCGCCTTTGGATGTCATTTTCGACAGACTATCTGGCGATATCTGACTATTTTCATAATTTGCTCTACCCAAAACAGCAGTAGCCAATAAAACAACCGCTAAAAGAGCAAAGATAAAAGATTTATTAAATTTCTTCATTTCCTCTCCCCCAGAATATTAAACATAAAACTATGACGAAAAACAGAGATTATTGTTTAATCTGTCCCTCAAATAAAAGATACTATTTATTCCATAATTGTCAATAGGCATTTTCCCCACCAAACCGCAGTTGATTCCGATATCTCCCCATAGATAATATGTATGGATATGTAAATAAATATTTTTGGGACGGGGATAGATTCCCGTCTGCACGGGAATGACGTTGGAGCGAAAAAACATAAAAACGGAAAAGCGAACCCATTTTGCTGTAACCAAACGTGGTGAAACCACTTATAAGGATTTTTTGGGGCCGTTTTGGACTCTCGGTACAAAATTTTGTAGTAAAATTGTCAGGAGATTCCGTCAGGAACGGGTTCCTGACGGCACGGATAAATCTTGGGTGCCCCACAGCTTGTTATAAATCCTGAGATAAACGAAGGGCTGTGGGATAAATGATTGGGGCATAAAAACATGCATTAAGATTGCTGCGCTTTACTCGTTATTCGGAAAAATAAAAATATGACGGAACACTTGTCCTTCGAAGGAGGAAACCCATTTTGGAGATTACGATGACCGTTTATATCAATCTAAATCAGATAGCTTGAGCAGTTTCTTGCTTGCGGTGAAGGGGTCAGTTTTGCCGGCGAAAATATCATTAACAAGACTGTCAAGATTCTCCACTCCGCCGATTTTGGATTCCATTATATTGGCCAGCTCATAATTACTGATACTGAATATTTTCTTTTTGATCTGGTCACGGCGGTGTTTCTCAAAGAGACCAGTCTCTTTTGAAAACTGGATGAAATTTTTCAGTTCATTTAAAAGCGTATCGATCTTTTTATTATTAACCGCCTCGGTCGGCAGCACCGGAAGCTTCCATCCGGTTTTTTCCCGTTTGATATCGAGGACATTGTTCAGTTCGGCTACAATACTTTCCGACAACGGACGGTCAGCTTTGTTGACAGCAAAAATGTCGGCGATCTCCATCAGCCCCGCTTTGAGCGCCTGGATCGAGTCGCCCGATTCCGGAACCAAAACCACCACGACTGCATCACAGGTATTTATAATATCAAGTTCGACCTGTCCGACCCCGACCGTTTCGATAAGTACAAAATCAAAACCGAAGGCATCAAGTGCAATAGTGACATTATTGGTGGCACCGGCCAAACCGCCGGTTGAGCCGCGGGTAGCCATCGAGCGGATAAACACCGAACCATCGGATGGCATATTGTGCATCCTGATTCTGTCACCTAATAGTGCCCCGCCGGTAAAAGGCGAGGATGGATCGACCGCAATGATCCCGACCTTATTTCCTTCTGCCGCCAGCATTTTGGAGATTTCATTAACAATGGTAGATTTACCGGCCCCCGGAGGACCGGTAAAACCAATTTTTATAGCATGACCAGATTTTGGATACAATTTGGCCAGAAGTTTTTTATAGTTCTCTTCCCGGTTTTCGATGTACGAAATAATCCTGGCCAGAGCCGAGAGATCACCGTCTAATAATTTCTCAAGAACAGTCACAGGACTATCCTAATATGTTGCCTCGCCGGAGGCCAGCTTGATCGCCTTCAAGCGAAGTTGTATTCGAGTATGGCCTTCCCAGGTGTTGTACTCAACGACATGAACCAGATCGACCAGGCATCCGCGTCCGGTCAGGTTATTGATCCAATCGCCAAAACCAAAACCGATAACATCAAAAACAGCGTCACCCTTGCGAACTTTCATTTTCAGATGATTTTTTCCAACGCAATACGCCTGACCAACAATCTCACAGTTGCGGGTTAAAAATACCGGGCGCATGTTCTGCGGGCCGAATGGTGCAAACGTTTCCAACGTATCAAGAAGTTCATTATTTATCTGGGTTAGTTCAATGTCGGCATCAATATTTAATTTCGCCAGCAAATCGTCTGGGGACAAAAGATTTTGCGAGACCTCTTTCATTTTTTCCCGGAAAGCTTCAATATTTTTGGGATCAATTGTTAACCCGGCCGCATATTTATGTCCGCCATATCGCAAGAGTAGATCTTCGCATTCCTTGAGAGCGTTGCAGAGATGAAATCCTGGAATCGATCTCGCCGATCCTTTGCCTTCACCATTATCAACGGCAATCATAATTGTCGGAAGATGATATTTTTCGACGAGACGGCTGGCAACAATTCCTATAACTCCCTGGTGCCATCCTTCAGATGAAAGAATAATCGCTTTATCATTTTCCAGATCGACAACTTCACGAATCTGTTCCAGCGCTTCGTTGAGTGTTTTTTCGTCAATATTTTTGCGGCGTTGATTTTCCTTATCGAGGGTCCTCGCGATTTCAGAAGCGGCTCGTTCATCTTTGGTCGTTAAAAGTTTGACTGCGCTGACGGCATCGCCAAGTCTTCCAATGGCATTGATACGAGGGGCCAGAATAAAGACAACCTGTCCGGTTCCAATCTTTTTACCCATCAGGCCTGAAACAAAAGCGAGTGATTTTAGTCCCGGCTTAGTGGTTCGGGCAATCTGATCGATCCCAAATTTTGTCAGGATACGATTTTCACCAACAAGCGGAACGATATCGGCAGCGGTTCCCAAAGCAACCAAATCGAGATGTTCCTCCAATTCGGTCTCATCCTGTTGCAATCTTTTGTACAAAGCCTGGGCCAGTTTAAAGGCCACACCGACTCCAGCCAAATCCCTGGATTCATAGTCGCAGTCATTCCGTTTGGGATCAATTAAAGCAACCGAATTGGGAAGAAATTCTCCTTGCTCATGATGGTCGGTGATTATGCAGTCAATCCCTTTTTCACGCGCATATTCGACCTCATCCATGGCGGTGACACCGGTATCGACGGAGATAATTAAGGTTGCCCCCTGCCTTTCGGCTTCGTCAATACCCCTCGGGGAAAGACCATAACCCTCAACTAAACGGTTCGGCAGGTAGTATGCGACCTGTGCTCCGAGTTTATTGAGGACCAGATAAAGCAGTGAGGTTGCCGTAATACCATCGACATCATAATCGCCATAAACCATGATTTTTTCATTCTCACGGAGAGCGGTCAAAATCCTATCAATAGCTTCGTCCATACTTTTCAAAGAAAAGGGATCACCCAAATCTTCCAGTTTTGGATCAAGAAATTGTTTAATGGCTTCAGGCGTATTGATTTGCCGATTGAATAGAATCTTGACAATGATTTTATCAAGGCCAAGACTGTCGCTAATACTTTGGATCTGCTCAGGATCCGGATCAGGAGCTACTACCCACTTAGGTGGTATTGATCTGGTTGCCCAGTTCATAGCAGAGTCCTTTTTTTTGTAAGTAGAGAGAGGATCATAAGCCGAGTTCTGTTCTGCCCAAAGGCAGTACGGTCATTTATCTGGGCCGGACAGTTACCTGCCGGCTCAATGCAGCCTACCCGAAAATAATGTGGGGCGAGTCAGCCCCTATTTCCCTATTTGGCCTTGCTCCGGATGGGGTTTACCCTCGTCAAAGTTTACTTTGGCGAGCGGGGTCTCTTACACCTCGTTTTCACCTTTACCGCTGATAATCATAAGATTAGCAGTTTGGCAGTCTATTTTCTGCGGCACTTTCCGTCGGATCACTCCGCCCCGGCGTTACCGGGCATCCTGACTCTTTGGAGCTCGGACTTTCCTCACTTTAAGTTAATTTTTAAAGCGCGACCGTAAATCCTCTTTCTACACTTACGTTATTATATATAGTTAACACATCTTTTCTAAAACATACGGCGGTAATTTGGCGCTTCTTTGGAAATAGATATCGAATGAGGATGTGATTCTGAAACACCAGCCTGACTGATTCTGATAAATTTTGCTTTCGATTGCAACTGCTCGATATCAGAGGCGCCACAAATACCCATACCTGATCGAATCCCTCCGATCAATTGATAAATAGTATCGGCCAACTCGCCTTTAAATGGAACCCGACCTTCGATTCCCTCAGGAACAAATTTGGACGTGTCCTCTTGTTGCTCCTGGAAATATCGGTCGTGGCTGCCTTCCTTCATTGCTTCAACCGATCCCATACCTCTGTGAACCTTAAAGGTTCGTCCCTCAAAT
>JAUVBC010000353.1 GCA_030591405.1 Candidatus Zixiibacteriota bacterium | reverse complement strand
AATTTTACTACAAAGAAATTGTTCGAAAAGTGCTTTTTGACAAAACGAACCCATTTTCATTGTAATTAATTGGAGGCGATTAGGTTATGACGGATTATTGATCTGGGGCAGACGAGGATATTTTTGGACATATGCCGCGCAAATAAAGTAGTAGTTAATTTACAATATGAAATTTTTGGGTAGTTTTCTGCTCTTCCAGATAATTTTGTATGAGATATATAATGATGACCTTGTCTTCTTCTGATACATTATGAAGTTTATATCCCGATCTGTACGAGCCGGTATCTTCATGTTTTTTGCACCACATACACTCAGCATCAAAAAAAAGATAATCTTGTTGAAATATAGTTTTGGGAAGTTTCACTTTGCATTTCAAAAACGTCCCTTTTTCAATATGATTTGGAGTTACAAAGGAAGCACCCTCTCGCGACAAATCTGCCATTTTACCAATTTCATGATAACTCAATTTTTGGTAAACCGGATAGTTATCTTTTACTTCATATCTTGTTGTTTCTCTCAGTTCCGATGCCGGAGTGGTTTTTACATCCTCGATGCCGGGGATTTTCATATCTTCGGCCACAAAAGAAATGCTCAAATATGATAACAGCTCTTTGTTTATTCCTGTTGCTTCGATCATGTAGCCTGATTCCCACCAGTCTTTGGCCACATTTTTTCTGCACCAGCGTTGATGAGCTTCAAAGATTATTTCATTATGATTTAAAATAGGCTTTAATAACTCAATTCGACATTTTAATACCGATGATGATTTAATCTTTTCCCGGGTAACAAACATCGCCCCGTCAGTCGAGATATTCGCCAACAAACCAATATATTCGTTGGAATTATTGTCAAAGATCTTAAGATGTTTATCGGGTATATATCTTTTTTGTCTTCTTTTCTCGGCCAATTGAATATTCCTCTAATGCCTTATCGCATAATGAAGTCTATAATTATTAATCGACAAATATTATAATATTCTTAACTCAAGACGGGCAGACCAACGTTTGCGGTCGGTTTGCTCCCTTACTCTTTACCAGTCGGGCCGTTGAGGTTCCAGATCTCACGCGCGAACTTCCATGATCCATCCGGCTGTTTCTGGCAGACCTCGATAATCTTCCCGCGCATCTCGATTTTATCTCCGCCAGCCTTAGGCGTGAGCCACTCAACAAACTCGCTTAAGTGAAAAGCCCAGCCATCAGCCACGATGATCTCTTCGGTCCCTGCCACCGGCCAGGTCACCTCGACTGTGAACATCCCAAAAAGACCGAGGCATTTCTCCTCAAGAGCCTGCTTGCCTTTGACGGCCGGCGCGTTAGGGGGCATTTGCACAATGTCGTCGGCGTACAAGGCCATGTACCCATCAATATCACCAGATTCAACCGCCGTTTTCCATGACGCCGCTAATGTCTGGATTGCTGTGACATCAGCCTCGGTCGACACCTCGGCTGTTTGGCAACATGAGAGAGTGAGCGCAACGAATAAGAAAATGACAGCACTTAATTTGATTTTCATCAGAAACCTCCTTAATACATAGTCCCGGCCTTTAGTGATTAACTCATAACAAGTTTCGGTTTTAATGGCCAGTTAGCATAATGATACAGAACATATCTGCCTTGTAGTGTAGCCTGCTGGATAATTGGTGTCAACAAAATTCAATTACAAATTCCCGAACAAACCAACGTTGTTTTTTTCGCATGCCAATATTTATGAGCAAAGATTTATATGCAAACAGCGCACCTTCAATCTCAGTGGGACAGACATTCCTGTCTGTCCTAATTCTCCGCCGGACAAGAATGTCCGGCCTACCTGTTATTGGAGTGAGAATTCCAACCTGTTAACAGCTATTGAGGTGTGTGCAGAATCAACATGAAGTTGATAGTCTAAGGTCAAAAAAAACGGAACGAACCCATTTTTCGTTGTACTAATATGAAATAAAACAACTTATAAGGAATTATTATTTGCGGAGAGATAATTTTTATCCCAAATAGGTGAAATTGCAGCTTATGTTTGCGTTTATATGAAAATATTTTCCCTGTTTCTGTCAGATTGTAAATATATCCAATTTTGATTTTATCTCGTAACTAATTGTAATACAATAAGTAAGAATATATCTTGTTTGTTGTACTCAAATTTGGATGTAAATTTGCAGGGATTAAGGTCAGAAAAATGGCAAAAATGCCGAAAATAACAAAAACTGCGCAAAGCCTTTAGAATACTTGACTTTTTATTGGAACGAATTATATTCTGACGAGTTAAATGAAGAGGAGTAATGCATATAGAATAATTTGTTAAAGGACTGAAAAAAGAATTTAAGGAACGACTTACGGCCCTTTAACTATTTTATTCGGCACGATTTTTCTTGCCGGATATTGGGCCGGGTATTAAATTGAGACCCGGTTTTTTATATGCTCGAAAAATTTGTCAGACATACAATCGTTGCACTTCTCTTTGCGCTTCTCCCAATAATCGCAATCGCCTCCGCAACATCATATGATGATATTGATATT
>JAUVBC010000273.1 GCA_030591405.1 Candidatus Zixiibacteriota bacterium | reverse complement strand
CCACTGCCATACCGGTATTTCTTACCAAGTCGCGTCTTTGCTTAGGTTGATTTCCAACAAAAGATTCCTAAATTACCTAGAGAATAATTATTATCGAGACCAGCCAGAGGATCACATCAGCGAGAAGCGGTCTGTCGGCCAGAAGCAAAGTTGTCGGCGAGCCACCTTTGTCCTCTTTGTGAACCAGATACAGATAGCGGAAAATACCATAGATAACAAACGGTATCGTAACATAGAGATATTCGGTATGAAGCTTATTTTGAATCTCGGCTGAAAGCGTATAGAAAAGATAGGTCACCACTGTCGATGCGGTCACCACCCCGATTAACTGATCGAGCAGATATGGTGAATACTTGTCAAGAATTTTTCGGTGACTCGAAGCATCTTTTTCAAGAAACAGAAGTTCGTGTCTTCTTTTTCCCAAACCAAGGAAAAGAGCCAGCACAAAAGTTGTAATCAGAAGCCAGTTGGAAAACTCGACATTGATTGCGACCGCCCCGGCCAACGCTCGTAACACAAAACCGGCCGCGATTGACATCACATCGATAATAACAATATTTTTTAACCAAAAAGTATAAAGGATATTTAAAACTAAATAAGCAAGAGTCACATAAAACAGACCCATCCCGACATAAAAAGAAAGTAATAAACCACCCACAGTCAAAACCAGCCCAATTATACTGGCCGTCATTATTGAAAGATCACCGGCCGCCAGCGGTCGGGTTTTTTTCAGTGGATGTTGCCGATCACGATCAATATCAATAATATCATTGAGTGAATAAACAGCCGATGACAACATACAAAACGCGACCAGAGTCAATAATGATATATTCTGATAAGCCGGGTTGGTCCCCTGACCCGCAAAAATAAGACCGGCCAGAACGACTCCGTTTTTTAGCCATTGCTGAGGCCGCAAGAGTTTAAAAATACTTTTTAGCATAAATAGAAATTAAGGAGATTTCAGAATAAAATTCAAGCAAAAAGAAAAATCAATTAGCGAATCATTATCGCCCCAGAAGCGAACGATATATATAACTCGGTTTCCATTTTGAACCGCCGCCACTGTATGGAAGGTCACAATCTTTGCAGGCAGCATTTAGTTCCGGTTTTTTATCAATCAGGTTTTGCCGAAATTGCCGGTATTTCGACCCATTCCAGACTTTTTTTATATCATCTTCAAAAACATTGCCAAGAATTGATCGCGCCGATATATCCCGACAGCAGGGGACGCAGTCACCAATATGGGTCACAGCCATCTGGGTCCAGGGATAGGGACATAATCGATATTTTTTTTCTTTATCTTTGAGATCCAAATGACCACAGAAATTATGAAACTGACGGGTTGTAAATCTTACATTTGGAGGAAAATCTGTACCAAACAGAGATTTCATTTTTTTTAGCGATTCTTCCGGGTCAACTCCGGCAAAAGATGTAATATCATTTATCTCAAGATTTACATTTTTATTCTCCCCGGCTTTTTTTATTAGATACCGAAGATTCTCCAGCAGTTTTTCATAATTATCTTTTTTGCTTCGAATTGTTTCAAAAATATTTTTATCCGAGGCAAAATCTATCGAGGCTACAAATGGTCCCGCTTTTGCCAACAAATTAGCTTTGTCAGGATTGATCAAACTTCCATTCGATGCAAATCTTGAAAACAGTCCCTCTTGTGCAGCCAACTCGACAAATTTTATCATGTTCTTATTAAGAAACGGCTCGCCATCAAGAGTAAAATTGATGTTTTTATTACCCGGATTTACTTCTTTCCGCCTTTTCAAAAATATTTCTAAATTCTCTATGGTCAATTGTCCGGTTGGTCGGCGCTTATGATGTTCCGGATCAGATTGAGGACAGAAATCGCATTTGAAATTACAGACATTAGTCGGCTCAATGGTGTATTGATAAGGCGGATACGGCAATACCGTCGCCTTTTTGATTAAATACGCCCAGGCAAGTTTGAATATATGTGTCAGTTTATTCAACTAGTTATTCCATTAACGTTTCAAAAATCACAAATAATAACTACTCAATATTCACAGCAGTGCCGCTCGCCGAGACCATCAGCATCCCGCCACGTCCGCCGGCACTTATCGTCTCATAATCAAGATCGACCCCAACAATAGCATTGGCACCAAAAGTTTGTGCCTGTTCGCTCATTTCTTTGATAGCAATATCTTTGGCAGCGCGAAGCTCCTTTTCGTATGCGCCAGAACGGCCACCGACAATATCGGTGATACTGGCAAAAATATCTTTAAATATATTGGCGCCAAGAATCGCCTCACCGGAAACAAGTCCATGATACTTGGTGATTTTATTACCTTCCAGATTTGGCGTGGTTGTAATCAGCATAATATTTCCTCCTTATTAATTTTTTTTAAGATAAATAAATATTTTGAAACTGCAATATATCTGATTACATTTATAATAGTAGATTATAATCAGCTAAAAAATGGAGGCGTTATGGAATGTAAAGAATTCCTTAAAAAAATGCTGGAATCTAATCATGACACAGTCAAAAGGCTGATTGATGATATCGGCGAGGAAGAATCGATGCGTCATGATTACGAATTCTGCAATCATATCAGATGGCAAACCGGGCACCTTATCGATAGCGCCAAAATGATGCTTAAGCTTCTTGGTAAAGAAGAACAGGTTCCAGATGAGTGGCCAAAAATCTTTGGCTATAAATCCAAACTATTCGAAAACGCATCGTTATACCCATCAATGACCGAATTAAGAGAGAAATTATATTCAATTTATGATAAGACGTTATTGGTGCTGGACGATATTCCGGCTGAAAATTTGGACAAGATTGTTGAACTGGGCAAAGATTGGAATGTTACACCTATTGAGGGTATAACTTTTCTATGTCGGCATGAATTTTATCACTGTGGTCAGATTACTGTAATGAGACAGGTCATTGGACGCGAACAGCCGTTTGGATAAATTTGTCGTCAGCTATATTTTCGAATCAGATCGGTGATGATGGCGAGATGATGATCGTCATGTTCAGCAATAAAATAAGCCAGATCGATTAAACGCATCGGTTTTTTTAGTCGTGGATGAAAAGCGGTCAATGCAGCATCTTCGTCAGAAGAACTTTCAAACTGTGCCACCAGATTTTCCTGTTTGGCCCGAAATGTTTTTAGCAATTCATCTAATTGATAATCATTAAAATTAGTTGTTTTCGATTTGGTATTATTCAGATCAGCCGGATGAAGCTCTTTTTCACGATTTTTGAAATCGACAATTCGCGGCTCCCAGAGATCAAAACAGATTATCAAATGCCCGATAGTCTGTTTAACCGACCATTTTTCGCCTTCACTTTGGATTAAAACATCATTTGGAATATTGGCGACTTTTTCTTCAAGCCGGGCCGGGGTTCCGCGAAGTCTTTCGATTTCAATAGCAAACATCTCAGGGGGCAGATTAAAATCAAATTTCCGATCAAACCAGATTATATCGTTTGGCATAAGACAACTCCGATTATTTATTTTTTATCAGAAACGGATGTGCCCCATCTTTGATACCAACCGGTGTGGCATTTCTGATATCATGAGCCAGGATAATCGATGCGCGCGCATCCTCGAGTCCAAACCCACGTCCAGCCAGAGTCTCCTGATATAATACTGTGTGCAAATCAGTGAATCCTCCCGAAAACTCGATCT
>JAUVBC010000325.1 GCA_030591405.1 Candidatus Zixiibacteriota bacterium | reverse complement strand
AAACGGTTCCCGACGGGGTGGTTGGTAGTCATAATTAAAATGATTGACAAATTCCTCAACTCGAATGGCATCATCAGGCGGAAGATTGCCGCGTTCGAGATAAGAGCGGGCCATTATGTATGAGGCATCATCGATGTCGATTGCAAAGGTGGAGAGATGGTCATCCTCGGTGTCGACAAACGGGTTGGTGCCATGGCTCTTGAAAAACATGGCATCGTACGGTTCACCATTAACAATATTGGTGCCACCGTGAGCAGGGGGAAAGCCGGGGCGACATTCCGGTGGTTTCCTAAAGACTTTTGACGGGTATGCTGATTGTCCGTCGCATAACATTGCTTCATTCAATGAAATTGTAACCTTAGAATTGGAGACATATTTATCAATACCCTTTTTCGTCCCCACAACTCTGATAACTTTATCTAGGTCTGTTGTCGATTTTGTCAATTCAAAATTTTGGACAGTTGTGATATCGGTAGTGACTTCAACGCTGTCAATCTCAAAGGTAGTAAAGCCAATTGAAGCGATTCTCAAGATATAAGTGCCCGGTTTGACCATAGTAATCAGGAATCGGCCATCGGGATCTGTTATCGCTCCGAGAGATGTTCCAACGACTAAAACCGAAGCTCCTGGAATCGGCTGTCCGGTTATTTTGTCGGTTATAATCCCTTTGATTTTTCCGGTTGATCCGGCCTGGATAAGAATCGGGATCAGGATTGCAATTACAGCGAGGATAATTACAAGCTGTTTGGTTTTGGAAAACATAATCGCCTCCATCAGGTTAGAGTTAAATATTAATTGTTCTGAGGGGATTACAACCTAAAGACGATTTTCTTCCCATTTTGTTTAAAATAGTCTGCAGTTTTATTTATTTGGTTACATTAATGAAGCAACTTTTTTGTTAATAATGATTGTAATTTGACTATATTAATTATATAGACTCAATATCCGACATCTTGAAAAAATATAAGTACCGCAAAAATATCTGTAAGGAGGATTTTATGCAGACATTCATTTTGATGACAAAACTTTCCCCGGAAGCCGGGGCGAAAGTAAAACAGAGAAGTACTATCGGCCGGCTCTGGCTCGATCATGTTAAGAAAAAATGCCCGGAAGTTAAATTTATTTCGCACTATGGTCTTTTGGGGCCGTTTGATTTCATTGATATTTATGAGGCTCCCAATGAAGAGGTTGCTGCGAAAGTCTCTATGATAAGTTTGGCCAATGGCGCCTTTCAGGCTGAAAGCTGGGTCGCGATACCATACAAAAGACTGGTTGAACTGACCAAAGAAATATAAACACTTTTTTTTGTTGCTTATCGGTCACTTTGCCGTTTTTTATAATTATGGAATCAGATAAAAAAGCAACAACCAAGTGTCCTTTTTGTAGAGAAGAGATTGCCAGAGGGGCGATTGTCTGTAAGCATTGCGGTTCCAAAATTCAGATACTTAAAAAGACGAAGAAAAAACCGGCTTGGCGAAGCAACTTTATGCTTGGTTTTTATTGCGGAATTCTTCTTATGATCTTATTGATCTATCTATATAACTACGGAATTTGACTCTTTATAAAACAGCCTGCCTTAAAAATTAAAGCAGGGTATTATTGTTTTTAATATTAATTCCAGCTATCAGTGTCGGAGATCGTCGGACATCTCTTTTTCCAGCGACCTTCCATTGGCAGTTCAAGTGCCTCGACCGATGTACCCCAGCCCAAGGTTCCGCCAAAATATCCCCAGCCGTCGCGGTCAGCATACTCAAAGCGGCCGTGAAATTTTCCATGACCGGAACCGCAGAGAGCGCACTTTCTGTAATCATCATAGAACCACTGACCTTTTAAGTAAGCAATCACCTGGGTGGTGATATATCCGGAGACACTGCCTTCAAAATAGCGGTTGCCATTTTCATCGGTCCAGAATTGACCGACATAAATACCGGCCGGTTCGTTCTGGCTATCATCAAGCCAGATACCTTCAAAGTGTCCGCTATTTCCTGCAATATCATCTTTGATCCATTTGCCTTTCATCGATCCGCTGGGACAAAAATTATGCCATATCTTGTGAGCGAACACGGCAACGCCATTAAAATTATCGGCGAGATAAAAACCTTTAAAAAACCGCAGTTTGTCAATCGGAAGTTCAAGAGCAAACGGTTCGGTATTAAAGGTGAGATTTAATGGTGCAAAATATTCAATACCGCGCTTGATCATCACGATAAAAGTTAACCCGTCAAAATCGCCGTTAGTTTTCGAAACCCATTCTGCTTTTGATGGAATATCATTGTCGATTAAATAATCCTGATCGTTCTCGAAATCGATTTTGTGAATCACTCTGATATCGGCGACACCATTAACCGACAGATCTCCGGTCCAGTCAGTTTCGATAGCAACGTTGCTGGGAAATCCAAAGAACTGTCCCCAGAGGAAAGTGACCGCATAAATATCGTATTCGCCGTTGAAGTCGTTATTTATAATATCAAATGGCAAAGAGAAGGCCATTCCTTTTGAATTGTTCTGGCCATCATTTGTGTATGAGTCGATTAGCTTATCAATTTCGGCCGGTATCTCTTGTACTACCGGTTCGGTGTTGGTGGTAACCGGAGATGTGCTTTGCTGGCCGCATCCGTAAATAGTCAATATTAAACAGGTTAAAAAAAGTGCAGAAAAATATTTCATATTATCCTCCGCGGTAAAAAATGCTTTAAATTATTCAATCAGCTATTATCCGACTATATTTATTTTTATCCGTGTTGTTTATTCCGGTTAGTATCTATTACATATATAATTTAACTGCAATTTAATAATCATGCAACAGTTTTTTATGTCAATACAGCCAAATTGAGATTGCCACGTTGTCCACCTCTGGTGAACTCCTCGCAATATACAGCAATGACGTAAAAATGTAGCTATCCCACAGCAAGCTGTGGGGCACCCAGATTAATGCTCTCGGGCAGATGTGGACATCTGCCGCGCACAAATCACGGTCATTTTCGACAATTTTACTACCAAATTTT
>JAUVBC010000024.1 GCA_030591405.1 Candidatus Zixiibacteriota bacterium | reverse complement strand
TGAGATGTAAAACCAACCGCAATAGCTGGCAGATAATACGCCTCATCAATAAGACGCAGTTTGATATTAAATTCAATATTGGGATTCCAGTTGGCCGCCGTATCAGCAATTATCCCCTCAGCACCATAGGAAATTCCCAGCATAAACCTGCCGGAGAGGCCAATATTAGTTGCTCCAATAATGCCACCTTTGGGGAAAACCCTCAGTGATAAATCAAAACAGCCGCGGGGGAGAGTCCATGCAGTAGGGGCATCAACTAATTTGCGGGGCTGAATTCCAAAATATGATTCTGTTTCATCTTCCTGACAAAAAGTTTGGCCGGCAGATAGCAACAATAATGAAACAATAATAATTATAGATTTAATACCAAATCTCATTTTATCCTCCTTGATAGTTTTATGCGATAATAATCCCCAAAAAAACTGTAATCAATATAAAACTACCATTCATGTCATATAATACAAGGCAATTACTGTTCCAAAGCTGAACATTTATTTAATTAGCTGAAATATATAGGTTTGTACAAAATTATCTGAATATTCAAAGCATCACCGCACAATAATTGTTCTGGAGTCAAAAATCTATGCACTTTATCTATTCGTTCCAAAACTCATGGAATATTATCTCCTCCACTGGTTTCCGGGATTTTGGCGATGGCGATTCATCCGGATATCCCAGGGTCATAAATCCAACCAATAAATTATCTTTGGGTATCTTTAAATATTCCATCGCTTCATCATATTTGAATGACCCGATCCAGCAGGTTCCAAGCGATTGATCAACCGCCGCCAGCGATATTTGAGTGAGAGCGATCGATAAATCAATATCTGATGCCGGTCGGCCATTACCCATTCTGTAGCCGGTGTCAACTGCCACTCCTGCCAGAATGACCGAAGCATCAGCGGCCCATTTATTCCCTTTGCATAACTCAGCTACCTTTTTCCTGTTGGCCACATCCCGAATAATAATAAATCGCCAGGGCTGACGATTAGTTGCTGACTGCGCCAGTCGCGCCGCTTCCAAAACTTTAAACAGTTTTTCCTCTGGAATCGGTTTATTTTTGTAAGCACGAATAGACCGTCTTTTAACCAAAATATCATATAATTCCATAATTACTCTTTTGAACCTTCGGAATTAATATATTCAAGTAATAGTTCACTTAACTTATTTGTAACTGATCCTGTTTTATAACAATATGCCTTGTTAGTATTTATGGAAGATACCGGAATTATTAGTTTAAGTGATGAGCTAACAAATATCTCGTCTGCTTTCAAGAGTGTACTCAACCTTGACCTTTTTTCGATAACCTGAATATTATTTAATTTTGCTATTTCAATAGTATGTTTCCTAATCATTCCTTCCAGGCAACCGGCGTCAAGCGGCGGCGTGTACAAAATTCCATTTTTCACCCAGAAGATATTAGCCGAGGTTGTTTCGGCAATATAACCATTGCGGGCGAGAAGGATCGCATCATCATATTTTGAGGAATAGGCCTGCTTCCGCGAAGTCATTTCAATTATAAAGGAAAGCGTTTTGACATTTCTAAAAGGCGAGGCATGATCGATTCTATAAGGAGAGACTATCAACCGAAATGGGGAAGTTGGTATTTTGTAATCAGTAACAATAATAATAACCCGGGGACGGCCCGGTTTTCCGGCCCAAAACGATGATTCTCCAGCGGTGATTGTCAGGCGTATCTTTTTTGTGGGGGCAGGGTTAGCCTGATTAGCCTGATTTAGCCATTTTGCCAATGTTTTATCTGATACAGGAATTTTGAGACTAATAAGTTTGGCACCTTTTTGAAGCCGCTTGAGATGATCTTTCATAAATATTATATTATTTCCGAAAGCCATAAATGTCTCAAAAAGGCCGTCGGCATAAAAAAGAGAATTATCAAATACTGATATTTTTGCATCAGATTTGGTGATTTTTTTGCCGTCTATGGAACATACAATTTTCATAACATCGGATAATATATAGTATAATCTAACACCACACAATAACAGTTTTTGAACCATAATTATTCTCCGGCTATATTCATTTATTGACAGAAATGCTTTAGGCGATATATTGGCATGATAATGATTGATGTATTTAAATTAATAATTGTGTTCGGAGGGATTGTAATTGCCCTTCGGAAGAACATATATGTAGGATATACACTCTTTTTGGCAAGCCTGCTGATTGCCATCCTTTTCAATCTATCATTTTATGAAATACTGGAAAACTATAAAGAAGTTGTTATTTCACACCGTTTCTTAAATCTTCTTGGAATAATATTTCTGATTACTTTTCTGGGGAAGATATCAAAAGAAATTGGCTGTTTGGACAAGATGGTTTCGGCCAGCAGTAATTTGAAAGGCGGGGCCAAAACTGCTGCGGCTGCAATGCCGCTATTGGTCGGGATGATGCCAATGCCGGGTGGAGCTCTCCTTTCGGCGCCTCTTGTTGACAAGGTTCTTCCACGGGACAAATATTCGGCCGAATTTGCGACTGCGGTCAATTACTGGTCTCGTCATGTTATAGAGTTTTTCTGGCCGATCTATCCGGGAGTTATTCTGGCGGCTGGGTTAACGTCGCTTCCGGTAGAAACTATATCCTTTATGATGTTTCCGATGACCTTGTTTATGATAACTATTGGATATATCTTTCTTATCAGAAAAATTGAGAATAAAAATAATGGCAGAGGTCAACTATTCCGGCCATTCCTGGGAATCCTAAGCGCGGTTTGGCCGATTGTTCTCGCTATTTTCTTATATGCTGTCTTACCGATTGGCCTATTGCTTTCGGTTACCATATCGATCATAATTCTGCTTATAATTGAAAAACCGCCTCTTTCTAAATTGAAACCGGTTGTCAAAGAGGTATTTTCGGTTCGTTTGTTTATGCTTGTTTTTGGAATTATTTCGTTCCAGCAGATGCTTGAAGTGACCAATGCTGTAAATTCAATAAATATGCTATCAGGTCAATATGGCTTGCCGGAAGCAATAATTATTATTCTGGTGGGATTTTCTTCAGGTTTGTTGACAGGTATTCTGGTAGCGACGATAGGGTTGTCATTCCCAATATTATCAGGATATCTATATCAGCCAGACATAAATTTAGGCAATATTTTCCTTGCCTTTGTAGCCGGTTATGTCGGTATGATCTTCTCTCCCACTCACTTTTGCCTGATTTTGACCACTGAATTCTTTAAGGCAAGTTTGGGCAAAGTCTATCGAATCTTTTCAATTCCACTCATTTTATTGTTTTTGGCCGGATTTTTATTGTTTATATTTGGCTATCCCTGGGATATCTTTTATTGAGTTATTGGCTAGTATTTTCGTAATTTATTGACATAAAGTCTCTTACAACTATTTAGGAACTTTTTAGGATGTCGAATGTATTAAATATAGAACGTTGGGAGGTTTGTGGAAAAAGAAACTGAAAAGCAGCGAGATTATAACCTGATAAAGAGGGTTCAGAATGGCGATATGGTTGCCTTTAGTGAGATTGTTGACAAATACAAAAATCGCCTAATGAATACCATTGTCAGAATGATCAGCAGTCAGCAGGAAGCCGAAGATGTCGTTCAGGAAACTTTCCTTCGGGTATATCAGCATAGGGACTCATTTGATTTCCGACACTGCTTCTCGACCTGGCTGTACACAATAGCATTGAATCTGGCTCGAAATGAACTTAGAAAAAGAAAACGATTTAAATTCTATGATATTACTGATATGCAGGGACATGAAAGCGAAATTTCGGTGGAGATGAAGCTGCCTTCCAATATATCCAAAGTATTGGAAAATGCAATTGATTCGTTACCGGAGAAATATAAAACTGCATTTATTCTCCGGGATATTCAGGAGCAATCGTACGATGAGGTTGCCAAAGTTATGAATATTCCATTAGGAACGGTCAAATCGAGAGTGAATAGAGCGAGAGCATTACTAAGAGATAAATTGAAACCGAGAATGGAGGAATCTAATGCGTTGTCAAAAGGTACGCTCCTTCCTGTCAGCTTATTGTAAGGGCGAGTTGGCTGAGAAGCGAACCGGCGCGATAGCGGCGCATCTGGAGGGATGCATAAGATGCCGTTATGAAGAGACGGCTTATCGGGAACTGAATAAATCTGTTGGCCAATTATCTGATTATACCGTTTCGGATGATTTTAACAGCCTGCTTCTTAAACGGGTAGCTGATGAACGGTTCAAAGAAACCAGATTAAAGGCGTATTTGCCAAAGAAGATACCTGTGGTTACCTTCAATCGGCTGGCACCGGTTATTGCCGCCGCCTGTTTTGTCTTTGCCTTTGTTTTTTCAGGTGGGATGGATCTATTTATAGACACTCAGGAGGTATCCACTTATGTTTCCACTGAGTTGGATGACAGCTATTTGACGGTTCAACCTGAATGGGAATTTAACAAAGAGGTTGCTCGTGCAACCAAAATAAACGGATTAGTTAATCAATTATCCAATCAAAACAGTTTTGGAACGTTGGCTTCATCATCACATCGGAACAGTTTTCGCTCTTCATTCAACCGACAATATCCGCCAATGATAAGAACTTATCGTTATCTTCAATCAGACTCAAACAAAGGAGTTAATAGTAGTCGATAAAATTTGGTAAAGAATATATAAAGCCGCTGATTTTTTACCTTTCTCTGGTAAATTCGGGCGGCTTTTTTTATGCATTTTTTAATACAATATTCTAAATATTTATAGTTTGCAGTTGCCTGCCAAAGGCTTAAAGTTTATTATACTCTTCAATTATGATTGATGTTGACACATATAAATATTTTGATTCATTGGAATTGTCTGAGAATACCGGACGAATCAGAATTCTGTCGTATCTTTCGGCTGTTATTGCTATTGGAGAGCAGGAGAGGCTATTATCGATTCTACAATATTTGCATAAAAGGCATTTTGATTATAAAGCAATCTATGAAATCATTTTGCAAAGTTATCTGTTTCTTGGCTTCCCCAGGATGATCGAAGCGACGATTGCATATAACGAAATATTTGGTGATTCAAAAGGGGCATATGAGAAAGTATTTAATCAAGTCACTCAAGAAGAATCATCGAAGTGGTTTGAAAATGGTATAAAGCTGTGTAAGCAGGTTTATGGAAAAAACTATGAGCGGTTAAAAGCAAGATTTTTATCAATATCGCCGGAGATGTTTCGCTGGATGGTAATTGAAGGATACGGAAAAGTGTTGACGCGCCCCGGGTTAAGTTCTGTTGAAAGAGAGTTGGGCGAGGTTGCCGCATTAATTGTCGATCAGAGGGAGCGGCAACTTGTCTCGCATATTATCGGCTCTCTTAATGTTGGCGCGACGATTGAATTGATAAAACAAGTTAATGAAGATATTAAACCACTGGCCGGCGATAAAGCCTACGATTTGGCGATTCGATTAATATTAAAAGTGGAATCAAAAATATGACTCGTCGCTTTAAAATATTAATTGGGATTCCATCATCAATATTTTTGTTTCTGATTGTATGCTATTTTACATTGTTTCATTTTGGTCTGCTCGAATACTCAGTCAACTATAAGTTAAATCAGATTATAAAAGACAAATTTCCGGTTAAGATCCAGATCGGTGACATTGGCGGCGATTATTTTTCAACATTAGAAATTAATAATATTACTATTCTTTATGATGATGGTGTTAGCAGTTATAATATGGCTTTTATTCCGCATCTGGTAACAGAATATTCATTAAGCGATTTTTTGCGGGAGCAGTTGCAATTTTCAAAAATATTTATTGACTCCGCCGAAATATCTTTGCAGCAAAATGAAAATAGCGAATGGCTGATACCTAAGCCGATCGCCAAGACCGATATTGGATCAAAATCACTTGAGTTTTCGGTAGATGAATTGGGATTAAATAATCTAAAATTCAGCCTTATCTCAATGTCTGATACCATGACCTTCGATGATATTATTCTGATAGCACATGTGCTGGGACAGGATGATACCTATTCGATTGATATCGATGCTCTTAGTTATTGGTCATCCGATTCCAGACTATCGCTTAAATCAGGTGGGGGAAAAGCAACTCTGGCCGGAAGCAATCTCATGTTTCAGGATATTTTTGTTATCACCGATTCATCAAATGTAAGGCTTTCTGGACAAGTGTTACTATCAAAATCCCCAAGTATAAGGGTTGATCTTGATGCTGCAAATATAAATGTTAAAGAAATATTTTCATTTCTTGGAATAGATTTAATTGGAAATCTGGCGACAAGTGGATTTGTACAACTCGAAAAAGGCGGATTATCCGGAGGGGTTACATTATCGGGAACTTTTATGGATAAACGCTTTGATTCGCTATACACTGATTTTCGATTCGCCGATAATATTCTAACCTTTGATACCCTCAGTGGTAAAATATTGGGCGGTGCTCTTATAGAGGCAAGCGGTGAAATAAATCTGGATATCCACCCGGAAGAATATTTTCTAAATGGTAAGATAAGGAATTTTAATTTAGATAATCTTATTTCTAATTCGTTTGTTACAGACCTTAATGGGGACCTGCAATTGATTGGAGAGGGATTGGTGAATGAAAACCTTGTACTCAATATTAATCTCAATCTTGAGGAATCATGGTTTGACCAGTATCATGCTCATCAGGCAATTGGTGATCTCACTATTACAACCGACAGTATTTTATTTTATGATGATTTTGAAATAAAATATTTCGATAATCATTTTTGGGCCGGTGGGAAATTGGAGTATGCCGGTGCGATTGATATATCAGGACGGGCCGAATTCAATGATCTATCAGCTTTTAATGACAAAATATTTATCAGTGAGTTGGGCGGAAGAGGGAGATTTGTCGGAGAAATGACCGGTCAGTTGGCTAGTCCCGATCTTTCTGGGATTTTCCTGTCAGATTCCTTATGGCTGTATCAAATTTATTCGACAGGGGCAAGATCAGAGTTTAATATCGATCACTTTTTATATGATCGCTCTGGCTATGCAACTTTAAGTTTATTTGACGGCATCGCTTATTCTGTTCCTCATGACAGCTGTTGGCTACATATGATAATCGATTCGCATTATGTCGCAATAGATACGGTTAAGTATTTTAACCCATATACCAAGTTATATTGTAATGGCAATTTTGATTATGTGTCATATCCACAAAAATTGGTTTTAGATGATGTTGATATAAGTCTTTTTGATCTTTCCTTTGAAAATGAATCAGCAGTAAATATAACGATTGATTCATCAGGTTTTGACTTCGCCAATACAAAATTACAGAGACCGATTGGCTTCATTGGTTGGAGTGGTAGAATTAATTATGATGAGACATTGAACATTATCGTCTCCAGTGAAAGTATTGATATAACGCCCTGGGTTGAATTATTAACCGATGAATATGAAATAGGAGGTTTACTTTCAGGACAGTCAAATCTTTATGGTTCATTTGAATCTCCATTAATTGATTTTACCGGGAAAGTCGATTCATTAAGCTATCGAAATTTTGTGTTGGGCGACATATACGCCGATTTTAATTATGCTGATAAAAATATTGCTATCGATTCGCTTTCTCTGAACAGCTATAGTGGATATTATACTGCGATCGGAAACTATCCTATCAATCTGGCCCTGACAGAAGTTGATAATCGCTTTCCTGAAAATGAGCAGAACATAAAAATCCATGCTCAGGATGTCAGATTCGAGCTTATCAGCCTGCTGCTTGAAGAAGTGGAAGAGATGGAAGGCGATTTTGAATCTGAAATCGAATTGACCGGGACACCAACCAAACCCCAGTTAAATGGAACTGCAACTGTAAAAAATGGTAAGGTTCAACTGTATGATTTGGAATACCCACTCGAAAACCTTGAGATTGAATTAAAAATGAATGACCAGAATATCTTTTTTGAAAAAGTGTCCGCTATTTGCAAAAATGGAAATAAAAATGTTGGGACGGTCGAAGCGGTTGGAAAGATAACTATCAATTCGATTGATGAATTTGATTATAACATTAATGTATCTTTAAAAGATTTTCCGGCAAAATATGAGTTGGGCGAAATATCTGCAACAATGGAGTATTATAATTTAACTATTACTGGCCTGACACCGCCGACAGTTTTTGGTGATGGGATTGTAAGAGAGATACGGTATCTAGAGAATTTTGTCGAAGCTGATGAAGGTTGGATTTTACTGGAGGCATTTGAGGGAGAGGATACCTGGGATTTAAATCTGAATGTTGAGTTCCCATCAAATCTCTGGATAAAAAATGATGATATCGATGCTGAGTTATCCGGTAATCTTAATTTTATAAGAGAAAACGGCAATTGGCGCTTCTTGCGTTCTCTTGAAGTCTTACGTGGTAATGGCTTTATGGCAGGCCGGACATGGCGTCTGGAGCCGGGGGGAATCATCAGTTATGAAGATATTGAATATCCTAATCCCAGGCTTGATATATTAGCATCGACAAAAATCAGAGGATCATCATCGTCAAATTTGGGTGAGGAACCAACGACCGAATCATTTGATCTCCCGGTGAGAATCACTGGCACTCTTGATGAACCGATAATTGAGGCTGCCGAAGGATCACGTCTGAGTACCGAACAGATATTACCGGCAATATTTACCAATTATTATCAGGATGATAATGGTGCCGAACGTCCGCCGAGTTGGTTTCAGGATAGATTAACCAGTGCGACGGCCGATTATTTAAGTACTGAGATGACCAAAATTGGGTCTCGCACACTTGGTGTGGAGACTTTCGAGATTGATCCTGTGTATGGTGACAAATATGACCCGTTGGGTACCAGGGTTACGGTCGGATTTTATACCAACCCCAATCTTTATATTTATGGGCGTTCGGCAATATCCGGGACCTCAGGACAACAGGTTGGCTTTGAATATAGGTTAAAAAGATTTATGCTGCTCGAGGGACGTGCCGATGAAAACGATCTTTATCAACTTTTTGTTAATTTTTATTGGGAGTATTGATGAAGAGTTTTCGATTGCTTTTGATTTTTATTATTATCTCAATAATACTGTCAGGTTCTGTTGTCCTGGCTCAGCTTTCTCCAGATAAAGATATCAATCGCTGGCTCAGGAAAGAAGAACCTGTTATCGATTCAATACATATTGATTATGCCGATAATCCGAGCGATACAGCTTTTAAACCATCAAAAGTAAAATCAGTCCTTTTTTCAAAAGTAAGTGATCTGTTTCTCGCCATTAAAAAAGATCGTCGCCGAAGAGTTCAAAGAGAAACGATCAGACGAGATACATCGGAGGTAAAGTACCTTTATCTGTCTAATGGATTTTTGGGTGCCAGAGTAATTGAGACTTTTGAACCGTCTCTGCCAGATTCAAATGTTTTAGTAAGGATCGCGGTTTATGAAGGCCGACAATTTGTTTACGATAAAATGTCGGTATTTGGCGATTATGATGAAATATTTAGAGACCGTCTTAACGGCTTTTTGAATAATTATAAAAAAGGGAAGTCGGTTGATCCCTTTAAATTAAAACAGACTGCCTATGATATGAAATCAGTTTTGGCGAATGACGGATATCCGTATGCGACGGTTGAATATTCTATTGATACATTAATTGATTTTAATGGAAGCGATATTAAATTTAATGTCCAATCTGATTCGTTGGTTCATTTTGGCAATGTAATTATAGAAGGTGCCGAAAAATTTGATAAGAGGCTGGTAAAAAGAGAAATCAGCTTCAATCCCGGCGATAAATATCGAAGAGAAGATATTATTAAAACGCAAAAGCATCTGCTTGAGACCGGTTACTATCTGACCCTTTATCTTTCTAATGTCCTGGCTGATACATCTAATAATGTCAATCGTCTCAAGCCAGATTTTGTTTTAAATCTTCGGGAGAAAAAAACTCATTTTGTATCATTAAAAACCGGTGCGACGCAGGATTCTTTAAAAGATTTGACCTGGACTTTTTCCGGTTCATGGGGGAAGAGAAATTTACTTCGATCCCGGCGATTGGAATTGACGGCCCATGCATCGTTTATTGTCTTTACCGAATGGCGTCTCAAGGATCATTGGTATCGCGCTCGATTGACCGAACCATGGTTTTTTGGAATAAGAATGCCGATGACCGTCACGGCTCAGCTTTCTCCCGTTGTCAAAACTTCGAGTCAGGATTATGACTATCGAAAAGAAAGCTGGTTTGTTTCTGTCTCAACCACCAGGAATCTGGATGACCGCAACCGTTTGATCGCCGGACTTCAGTATGAATCGGTTAATATTTATGGCCTCAGCCAGGAGGATCAGGGCATACTCAAGCAGCGTGAGGGTATCAGCATTAGTCTAAAACTATTTACTAATTTAACTCGGGATACTCGGAATCATCCATTTATTCCATCACGAGGATCATTAGTAAATCTTCGGGCAGAATATATTGGTGGCTTTCTCGGGGGAGACGATTCTTTCACACTTTTAGAAGCAAGCTGGTCAAGATACCAGAAAGTTTGGCCGGGCTGGATATCGGCCACTCGGTTTAAAGGTGGCTATGTTAGGGAGTTTGGTAAATCGGAATCGGTTTCATTATATGATCGTTACCAAATTGGCGGCGCCAATACGATCAGAGGTTTCTCAGAAGGAAACCTTGGACCGGCCAATATCATTATTGTGGCCAATCAGGAATTTCGATTTAAACTTATTGGCAAATTCTGGAGTTCAGTCTTTGCCGATGTTGGTAATGGATTCCGTAATGACCTTGAAGTAAAGTGGAATCGTTTGGCCGTTTCGTATGGGGTAGGTCTTCAGTTTATATCGCCTGCCGGACCGATCAGGGTCGATTATGCCCGTCGATTGGAATCCAAATATATTTCCGCCGGAGATAAATTCCATTTTACCATCCTTTATGCTTTTTAGCCGTATAATATCTCTTAAAAGGGATGCTTTGACTCTCTGTTGACAAAATCATAAATTTTGCTATTATAGGACAGTTTGTGACGTAAAATATAATATGAGGTTTGAAAATTGAAGCAGATATATCTTGATAATAATGCCACGACCCCTGTAGACGAGCGTGTCCTGGATGCAATGCTGCCATATTTAAAAGGGATGTATGGCAACCCCAGTTCCGTTCACTTTTCTGGACGGGAAGCAAAAGCGGCGATGGAAAATGCGCGTGAGCAGGTCGCCAAATTCATCAATGCTGATCCATCGGAGATCTACTTTACATCCGGCGGAACCGAGTCTGATAACATCGCTCTCAAGGGCGCTGCCTTACTAAAAAAGGACAAACGGAATCATATTATTGTCTCCTCAATAGAGCATCATGCCATTCTGGAATCGGCTCATCATTTGGAAAAAGAGGGTTTCAAGGTCGATTATCTTGGGGTTGACAAAGATGGTTTTGTCTCTCCTGACGAATTAAAAGATAAGATAACTGACAAAACATCGATTGTATCCATTATGCAGGCCAACAATGAAGTTGGTTCGATTCAGGATATTCCAAGTTTGTCAGCTATCACTAAAGAGGCCGGGGCAGTATTTCACACAGATTCAGTTCAAGCGGCCGGTAAGATAAAAATTGATGTTGATGAATTAGGCTGTGATATGCTTTCGATTTCGGGGCATAAGGTCTATGGTCCCAAAGGTATCGGAATCATTTATATTCGTAAAGGCAAACGGATCACGCCGCTATTTCATGGTGGACACCACGAGAAAAAGCGGCGTGCCGGAACCGAAAATATCCCTGGCATCGTTGGACTCGGTACCGCGCTGGAACTAGCCGAGTCATTAAGAGAGTCCGAACATCATCGGCTTGATGCATTGGCAGAGTTTTTTATTGATGGTGTTATGAAAGCGGTTCCAAATGTTTATATGAATGGACCAAGAAACAATAGAAGAGTATCATCGACTGTAAATCTTTCATTTGAATATATTGAAGGCGAGTCTATTATATTATCACTTGATATGAAAGGTATCGGAGTTGCCTCCGGGTCTGCTTGTACCTCCGGTTCGTTGTCGGCTTCACATGTGTTGGCTGCTATGTCAGTTCCGATTGAACTGGCTCAGGGATCGATTCGATTTTCAATGGGCCGCTTCACGACTAAAGATGATTTGGAATACACGATCTCGGTTCTCCCGGAAATAATAGAAAAACTTCGTTTGATGTCGCCGTTGTATTCAAAGAAGTAGAATTATTGTAATATATTAAATATTGGGGGTCGTGAATTCGACCCCGTTTTTTTGGGTCTTATGACAAAAAAAAAGAAGGTAATGGTCGCAGTTTCGGGAGGAGTAGATTCATCAACCGCTTTGTATTTGCTTAAAGAAGCCGGTTATGAAGTTATCGCAGGTCATATGAAGCTGTGGGATTATGATGAAGTCGGTGGTGATCTTCATAAAGACGGTCGCTGTTGTTCAATTGATTCCATAAACGATCTGCATCAACTTTGCAATGCGCTTTCAGTGCCATTATATATTTTTGATTTTTCAAAACAGTTTAAAGAAGTGGTTATAGAGAATTTTGTTTCTGAATACAAAGCCGGCCGGACCCCAAGTCCCTGCGTGATATGTAATACGGAATTGAAATGGAATTCATTTCTGAGAAAAGCCGATGAGTTGGAAGCAGATTATATAGCCACCGGTCATTATGGTCAGGTCGAATATGATGAT
>JAUVBC010000213.1 GCA_030591405.1 Candidatus Zixiibacteriota bacterium | reverse complement strand
GACCGAGGTGGCGTCTATGATTACCCCCCGGCATCATCATGCCTCGGCGGTAGTTGATGACACTCTCATCTATGTAGTAGGCGGGAGACAGGGATTTTTGTGTGATCCCTACATAATGATAAGTGCAGTTGAGGCGTATGCACCGGCGAGTGATACCTGGTACACTATTACCGATATGCCCAATCCTCGGGGCGGTCTGTCGGCCACCGGTATTGATGGTAAATTATATATTTTTGGCGGAGAGATTCCGGGGATATTTGAAGAGGTCGAAGAGTATGATCCAGATTTGGACAGTTGGACAGAGTTAACAACAATGCTGACTCCGCGTCATGGAACAGCCGCGGCCATTGTCGGCGATACTGTTTATATTATTGGCGGTTCATATTGTGAAGGTATGTGTACCGATAATTCCAATCAGGGATTCGTTCTTGGTGAATGTACCGACACCGATTTTGACGGTTATGGCGACACCGATGATCCGGCCAACAGCTGTCCTTCGGATAATTGCCCCGATATTTATAATCCGGATCAATTAGACACTGATGAAGACGGCGTTGGTGATATATGCGATAAATGCCCTTTTGATTATAACCCGGGAGGTGAAGATACTGATGCTGATGGTATACAGGATGCCTGCGATAATTGTCTGGAACATTACAATCCCAGTCAGGAAGACAGCAATGGTAATGATGTCGGTGATTTGTGTGATTATCTATGCGGCGATGCCGATGGCTTACAACCGGTTAACATTTTGGATATTGTATATCTTATCAATTTCAAGTATAAAAGCGGTCCGGCACCTGACCCGCTTGAATCTGTCGATGTGAATCATGATCTTTTGGTCAATATCCTCGATATAGTATATCTGATTAATTACAAGTATAAAAGCGGCCCTGAACTGGAGTGCATAGTCTAAGTAATATAATTAGAAACAAAATGAATAGTAAAGATGAAATATCAAACAGTAACAACAAGCATAGGAGAAATCATGCAAAAGCAAATTATTAATCTGATTGCACTAACCGTTTTATTATTGCCGGTTTTATCAAGCGGGCAGGTTACAGTCGGCAGTCCGGAACATGCCACTTATGATTCTGCCAACGATCGTTACCTTATTTGCAGTTTTTATGGAAAATCAGTTGTCTCGATTGATAACGAGGGTACAACATCTAATTTTGTTACCAATATAGGCAATGCCTATGCCAATCATATTGTCGGCAATACGCTCTTTGTTACCTGCGGAAATTTGTATGTAAGAGCATACGATTTAACTACGGCGGATTTATTATGGGTTAAATATGTTGCCGGTGCAAATCAGCTTGATGGTCTGACAGCTGATAACGACGGCTATTTGTACCTTGTTGATGCCGTCAATGGGGCCGGAGAAATTTTCAAACTAAAAATTAGCGATCAGACTGTTGAAACTTTTGTCGGTAGTGGCCTTCCGGGATGGCCCCAGGATGTAATTTTTGACGAAGCCAATAATCGTCTGCTTCTGGTTGCAATTGGAACCGGGACGCCGATTGTGGCCGTAGATTTGACTGATGCTTCTTTAACATCATTGGTTACGACACCATTTGGCAACATGGATGGCATCGCAATGGACAATGATGCTAATGTTTATGTTACCAGTTATTACGAAGGCACTATCTATAAGTATGACCAGACATATACCAATCCGCCAGTCCTAATATCAAGCACCCATTCAGGACCAGCCGGACTTGGATATAATCCAATCAATAATATTCTTGCCGTACCAAATTTTAATGCCAACCGGATCGATTTCATTCCTCTTGACGATAATGATGATGATAATGTTTTGGATTACAGGGATAATTGTCCCCTCGTTCCCAATACTGATCAAAGCGATGTTGATGAAGACGACGATGGCGATCTTTGTGATGGATGTCCTGATAATTACAATCCTCTTCACGAAGATGCCGATTTGGATGGTGTTGAGGATGCCTGCGATAACTGCCCGGAACATTACAATCCCAGTCAGGAAGACAACAATGACAATGATGTTGGTGATTTGTGTGATTATCTATGTGGCAATGCCGATGGCGTACAACCTGTTAATATTTTGGATATTGTTTATATGATAAATTTCAAGTATAAAAGCGGTCCGTCGCCTGATCCGCTTGAATCGGCTGATGTAAACGGTGATGTATTAGTTAATATTCTCGATATAGTCTATTTAATTAACTATAAGTACAAAGCCGGCCCCGAACCGCAATGTGTTGTTTGGATTTAAAAACCCCGCCTCGAAATAAGGGATAGGCTTTCCGTAAGAACCTATCCCTTAAATTTAAATAACTTATGGTGCAGCAACTGTAACCGGCATACCCATCGCCGGCCAGATTATCCAAACGAAAATTGCCAAAACAATCATCAATAGTATGCTGGCCGGAATCCCGGCGACAAAAAATTGACCACTGGTAAACATTCTACTTTCATAGGCAATGGCATTAGGAGCCGCTCCAACCAACAGGAGAAACGGCATTCCAGCCGTAACCAGCGAAGCAAAAAGAATTACTTCCGGCGCTACTCCAAGGTATGGAGCCAGAACCAGTGCAACCGGCAATGAGATGGCAATGGCAGCGACATTCATTATCAAGTTGGTCATAACCAGAACAAAGAAAGCTATACCGAGAACAAAAATCAACCAGTTGGCATCCTGGAATATTACCAGCCATTGAATAGCCATCCAACTGGCGGCGCCGGTTTGCCAGAGACAGAAACCAATACTCATTGCTCCGCCAAATAGTAAAACAATATTCCAGGGAATATCTTCCAGATCTTTTATGCTTAAAATCTTAAAAACAAAAAATAGAATTGTTGAAACCAGAATTATGGCACTTTTGTTGATCTGATCCAATCCGGGAATAAACGATCGCAGACTCATGGCAATGATCGTCGCAAAGACAATCACCAGCGTCAGCTTTTCTGTCTTGGTAATTTTGCCGAGATGGGCGTTTAGAGTCGTCACCCTTTCCATAAGACCGGGGATAGTTTTCTTTTCGGGCTTAAATAGTACCATCATAAGTCCCCAGAGAATTGGTACCATAACGGCGCCAATTAGAAACATGTAGTATGACAATTCAAAAAATGGAATATCCCGGCCGGTAATATCGCGGTAAAAACCAAGTGCTACAGCACCTCGGGCCGCTCCCAGCAGAGTAATGATACTTCCTGCGCCGGCAACAAAAGCCATTCCGATAAATAGTCCCTTACCAAACTTGGTCGGTTTATCATCTTCATCATATAAAGAATATATAGCCATCAAAAGAGGGAAAACTGCTGCAGCGACAGCGGTGTGGGCCATAATCAGGGTCAAAAGTGCCGTCATGATAAAACTGCCGAGGTAAATTCGGCTCGTCCGCTCACCGACCATTAAAAGCATCTTATATGCCATTCGTTTTGTCAGGCCGGTACGGGCAAAAGACATTCCGATAACAATTGATCCAATAATAAACCAGACCGATGGATCCAAAAAATCGCTAAAGGCAATTTTGGCCGGTCGAATCAGAAAAAGCGCTTGTGTAACGCCGATTGTTATTCCTGTGATGCCGATCGGAACCACTTCGAAAACCCACCAGACAGCCGCTAGCAGAAATAGTCCAACGGCCGCTTTCCCTTCTTGAGACAGGACAAAATGTTGACCATTAGGATCAACCGCATCGGGCCAGTCGGGAGATAAAAAGACTATTGCGAATAGTGCCAGACCGAGATTAATAAAAAAGATTCTTTTCCAGTCAAATTTGCGAACAACTTTGGCCAGACGAGTATCTTTTTGTCCTACATTATTTTTCCCATTATGCATGTCTTTGTTATCGGCGTGCATATTTATAGTCCCTTTATATTACTTTGTGAAAATTATTGCGGCAATTTCTCATGCAACATAAGTGCAATTTCCCTGAAAACATCGACACTTCGTATAACGCCAATTATTTTATCATCTTTTAATATGGGGAGAAGATTTACATCGCGGTTGAGCATCTTGTAAATGATCTTGGCCAGATGATCATCGTGCCTTACAGTTGCCACAATAGGCTGCATCACTTCCGAAATCGGGGTTTCCGCCTGAGTTTGCATTTCGTGAGCGATCTTGCCCATTGATAAGTCGACCAAATTGGCGTCAATTTCAATGTTAAAAAGTTCACGCCTGTGATGAATTGACATTGTTCGCAGGAATTTTGGTTCCAAACCACGCAGGATATCACGGCGCCTGACAATGCCCAAAAGCCTTTTCTGTTCATCAAAGACTAATAGAGCTCGTGGAAGTGAAGATTTACCGTGGGCTTCCAGTGTAGATTCTTCTAATTTCTCAACCGCTTGCCGTAATGTGAACCAATAGGATATATGCGGATATTCTTCAATTGTCACCATTATTTCACAGGCAGTCTTAGTCGCCATATTAACCTCCGAGTAATTGATTGACTTTTTAAATAATTCATTATTGCTTGAAAATCAAGCATATAGAAGAAAATAAATTCTACTTTTTATGAAATTGTAACAATCAAATATGTGAGAGATGATGTTATCTGGGGATTAAATTTACTGGGACAAATGGAAAGTTAGCGGCTATCTATTTGAGCAGCAACATTTTCTTGTTGGCTGTGAAATTGTCGGCATTAAGACGATAGAAATATATGCCTGATGAAACCTCGCGGCCGTTCTCAGATTTGCCATCCCAGATTATAT
>JAUVBC010000188.1 GCA_030591405.1 Candidatus Zixiibacteriota bacterium | reverse complement strand
TCTATCCCGGACTTAATTACTCCATTGGTCAGCATACAAAAAATCTAATATTTTTTATATTGAAAACCAACCAAATAGAAAAAATCGGCAAAACAATGGAGAAAAATAGTATGTATATGTAACCGTCAGGATAGGGTTCCTGACGGCGCTATTAAGACATGCTGCAAGTTAATGATCGTGACCCAAATGAGTAATAAAGCTTTGGGACGAATCGGCCATCGGCGTTCCCGGGTCCAGTTCAATGACTTTTTCCCAATGTCTTTTTGCCATCTCATTATTACCAAGCTCGCGGTAGACAATACCGGAATTAAAATGCCCGATAACTTGATTTGGATTTATCACGAGAGCTTTTTCGAAGAGGCCGACAGCTTTTTCTGCTCCACCGACAGCATGAAAGCAGGCACCCAAATCAATTAGGACATTGGCATTGGTGGAGTCAATTGCTATCGCTCTTTGATAACATTCAATCGCCAGCGCATAGATCCCCTGATCCATATAATTATTACCGAGTCCAATCAGCTCATCATAATCCTGGGGAAGTTCGGCAATAAACTTTTCCATTTCGGGACTGTCACCCATCGTCATCCCGGGGATTTCGGGATGCTTAAAACCGGTGCTTTTCTGCTCAGGTTTTTCCTGAAAAATAAAATAAGCGGCGGCAAAAACTACTATTACCGCAACAATTAGAATGGTATCTCGTCCGAATGTACTCTTCATAATTTATCCTTTTTATTATTTTGCTAATCTAAATTTAAGCCAGTTCCGTAGGCTCGTTTAACCGAGTTTACTCCCTTTACCTTTTTTATTTTACGTAAGACCCGCTCTAATTGATTGAGACTGTTTACTTCTACAATAATATATCCAACGGTACTTGTTTCGGAAAAGTCAATATCGGCCCCGCGGACATTGGTATCACTGTCGGCAATTGAATCGGTAATATCGGCCAGTATATTTTTGCGCGGAGATACATCGATTTCCAAACGAACCACAAAATTTTGTTCATGCTCAACATCCCACGAAACCGGGACCGTGCGTTCCGGCTGTTTAATCAATTCCTGGGCAAAAGAACAATCGGAGCGGTGAATCGTAACACCTCGTCCTCTGGTAATATAGCCGATTATTTCTTCACCCGGTATCGGCTGACAGCATCCGGCAAATTGGAACATCATATTGCCCATACCCTCGATTTTAATTCCGCGCTCATGGCGAAAACGTTTGAGGACCTGATCGACCGAGATCTCTTCAGATTCTTCCTCTACCGGGGTAATTCGGGTTATAACCTGGTGACAAGATACATTACCATTGCCAAGAGAATTATAAAGGCTCTCAATTGAAGTATGCGAAAAACCTTGAGCGATATCCAAAAATTCATCATCAGGTGGAAGTTTTAAACGATGTTTTTTCAATTCTCTTTCGAGTAGTTCCTTACCCAGCGCTACCGCCTGTTCATAACCGGCCTGTTTCAGCCACCGTCGTATTTTTGATCGAGCCGAGGAGGTCTTGGCAATTTTTAGCCAATCCTGAGTCGGGTGACGGTGGGGGCTGGTTAAAACCTCAATTTTATCTCCTGACTGTAATGGAGTGGATAACGGCATAATTCGTCCGTTGATTTTGGCTCCACTGCAACGCATCCCAACTTCAGTATGAATACTATAGGCAAAATCAAGCGGGGTAGCTCCGGCGGCAAGATGTATGATTTCTCCCTGAGGGGTATAGACAAAAATATCTTCCGCAAACAGATCAATTTTCAGGAACTCCAGAAATTCGGAAGGATTGGTCATATCTTTCTGCCAATCGAGAACATCGCGAAGCCAGAGCATCTGTTTATCAGATTTATCCAGTTCCTGTTTACCTTCTTTATAGAGCCAGTGGGCGGCAATGCCGTTTTCGGCTATCCGGTGCATCTCATTGGTTCTTATCTGAATCTCGACAACCTTACCATCCGGTCCAAAAACGGCGGTATGTAGCGATTGATAGTTATTTGGCTTGGGGTTGGCGATATAATCGGAAAATTTATAGTCAACCGGTTTCCAAAGTTCATGAACCAGACCCATGGCATGATAACATTCGGGCTTTGTTTGGGTTATTATTCTGATGGCAAACAAATCAGCAATCAGTTCGAACGGGACCTTGCGAATTTGGACTTTACGATAGATGGAGTCAATATGTTTGGCACGACCATATACTTTGGCTTTCAATCCATTATTGCTCAGCACCTTTTTAATTGGCTTAACCAAAAGGGCAACATACGCTTCTCTTTCGTCCTTTTTTAATTCAATCTTATTCACCAGATCTTTATAAATTTTCGGTTCGAGAAATTTCATCGAAAGATCTTCCAGTTCCATTTTAACCTTGGCGATTCCAAAGCGATGTGCCAGCGGAGCATAGACCTCGCGAGTCTCAGTGGCAATCCGTTTGATTTTATCCGGTTTCAAATGCTGCAAGGTTCTCATATTATGCAGTCGATCACCCAGTTTAATCAGGATGACACGAATATCCCGAGTCATCGATAGAAGCATCTTACGGAAATACTCAACCTGGCGCTCTTCCTGTGATTTGAACTCGACCATCCCCAATTTTGTGACACCGTCTACCAGAGAAGCAATCTCCTCGTTAAACTCGCGAGTTATATCTTCCAGCGTAACATCAGTATCCTCGACAACATCATGAATCAGACCGGCCGCAATAGTGGATGAATCGAGATGAAGCTCGGCCAAAATCAGTCCGACATTCAGGCTGTGAATTACATACGGTTCGCCCGATTCACGAATCTGTCCGGCGTGAGCAGCGTCACAAAACTCGTACGCCTTTCTAACCAAAGGAATATTGATATTGGCATTAAATGATTCAACTCTAATAATAAATTCAGCCAGATTCAGGACACCGGTCATTTGCTCACCTCTGAATTTGACATCATTGAACTAACAGTTTTTGCAATATCTTCCGGTTTCATAGCAGACATTTTATCTTTTTCATTGGGCGGTTGTATTACCAGATGCCCCTTTCCCAGCGGTCCCCAACGAACCGGAGACATACTCTGAGTATTCGGGTAGAGGCCGATCACTCTGGTGCCAGCCGCAGCGGCCAGATGAAGCGGACCGGTTGAATTGGCAATGACTACATCGGCCAATGATAACAATCCTGCCAGAGTTCTGATATCTGTTTTCCCTGCCAGATTGATCAATGGAACAGCTCTTTTATTTGCAAACTTTTCTATCTCTTTTTTTTCTTCGCTTGATCCGGTTAAAACAACATTATAGTTCCGTTCTTTTAATATATAACAAAGTTTAATAAAATAGCCAAGCGGCCAACAATCAGCCGACCCGCCTGAACCAGGATGAAGAACAATAAAGCGGTTAGAAAGATTGGTTTCGGCAAGAAGTTTTTTAGCGGCGCTGATCTCCTCATTGGTTAGATATATATGTGGAGCATTGCTGACTTTTGATTTATTGAATATTTTTAGATAATCCAGATTATATTCTGACTCATGTTTTTTATTCGCTTTACGGCTATGAAACAGGAAGCGGGTAAAATATATCGACTTAAAACGGCGGGCGGTTCCAACACGAATCGGTATTTTTGATTTGAAAATTATTTTGCTGATTATTTTATCAGGATATATAACCAATGCAACTTTATAGTTATTCTCTTGGAGAGTATCGCAAAGTTGTTGACGGGCATCTTCATGATTTTTCAGCGTTGTATTATTAATTTTTATCACTTCATTGATGCAATCGTTATTTTCTAAAACCGGTGCGGCATAATCTGAGGCTAAGACATCTACCAAACATTCAGGATAGTTAGTTTTGACTGATTCGATTAATGGTATGGTAAGAATCAAATCGCCAATTCTGTCCGTCCGACTGATAAGAATACGATCACCCTTTTCTAGAGATATTTTCTTAGGCATTTGTATCATCTCCCGATTTGCCCTGTTTGATTAGATTTCTCAATTTTGAGTACTTAACCATCACAGCCATTGCCGAAAAGGCCGAAATAAGAAATCCTTCCAACCCGTCCAAAAATCCAAGTTTTATAAAATAATGTTTGATAAACGACACCGGTGGTTTGAAAACAATATGATACCAACTGGCTTTTTTGCCTGATTTATAAGCCTGCTGGGCTCCCAATGTGGTATAGGTGGCAAATTTTTCAAAATACTGTTCGATTGTATTATAACTATAATGAAGAATCTCACCCTTGAGATAGCCGATTTTTCCATTTAAGATAACTTTTTCATGCACGACCGCATCATTAAAATCGCCATCTTCCTTTTTGAATAGGCGAAGAATATAGTCAGGATACCAGCCGCAATGATAAATCCATCGTCCCAAAAAGTTTGTTTTTCGTTTAATATAATAACCGCTAATGTCTGTTTCGGACAGAACTGTTGCACTTATTTCCTCGGCCAACTCGGGTGATAACTCTTCATCGGCATCGAGCGATATTATCCAGTTGCCGGAAGCTTTGCTAACTCCCTCTTTCTTTGATGGACCGTACCCTGCCCACTCTATCAGATAAATTTTGGCACCCAGACTTTCGGCTATCTCGACGGTCCTATCGGTGGAACCGCTGTCAATCACAATGATCTCATCGGCAATCTGAAGTGATAGCAAACATCGTCTGATATTGGCTTCTTCATTGCGAGTTATTACGACCGCTGAGAGATTTGGCATTTCCCCTCCTGTTTGCAATAATCGATCACTTTGACAAACTCATCGTAAATCATCTCGGCGGTTAAATCGCTAATATCGTTATCATTTTTTGATAGAACAGTTCCGCACGACTGACCGAACGGAAACCAAATTTTATAATTGTTCAGATATCTTCGATACAATGCGACTACCGGAATCTTCAATGAACGGGCGATATGCACCAATGATGTATCAGGGGTGATAAAAACATCAAGATTTTTTATAACTGCTGAGGCATCAATCAGATCAAGACCATCGGGAATAATATTTACTCTATCTGGGAATTGCTTTAGCAAAGTTTCTGCTTTTTCTCGATCGACACCAACAGCAAATAAAATAATTCGGGTATTATCTTCATAGCTTAAAACCTTTTGCAATAATTCCGCT
>JAUVBC010000147.1 GCA_030591405.1 Candidatus Zixiibacteriota bacterium | reverse complement strand
TATTTTGTTCAAACGATTCATATATATACCTTGTCAAAGCTAACTCCTGAAATTGTTATCGTCAACAAATAAATTAACTCTATTTTCTTCCCCGCGAAGATTTCTTTTCGCTGCTATTGTCATTAGACTGACTACTTTTGCTCGATTTTGAATCAGAAGAGCTCGAAGATGATCTTTTGCTTGTTGATGAACTCGATGTTTTCTCAGAATTTTGCTTTTTAACTTGCCCCGATTGACTCGAGCTTTTATTGGATGACGATTTTTCCTTTCGCGATTTTCCGGCATCATTTATTTTACCCGAGGATTTGGTAGAACTTTTGTCATTTCCTGATGAGCGCTTTCTTTCTGATTGATATGTCGATGATGACTTACTGCTTTTGCTTCTTTTGCTCTCATAGGTACTGCTCGATTCGGTTGATCTTTTCGATGTCGATTTATTCAATCTCGTCGAGGTTGTTTGCCGCGAATTTTGATCGACTCTATTTTTATAAACCGGACCGCCCGTATTACTGCTACTGGCTCTCTTTGTATCCCATACTTCCTTTTTGACCGTCTTCTTGGTTGTGTAATCGGGATAACCATTTTTGGCCGGATCAAGATATGCCTTTGTCCGGACATCACGGTATTTTGATTTTACTCCGCCTCGTGTCTTAATAATTGTATTATCAAGAACTACCGATTTGCGTCTGAAAACATTTACTCTGTCTTCCCAGCAATATCCATAGCTGTCATAGATAGTAACATAGTGCCAGCCATAATATATTCTCGGAATAAACAAAGGTGCAATCCCCCAATATACTCCATCAATATAAACGGTACCTCCCCAGGGATAATCGATATAGATCATGCCGCTCATGTTCCAGTTGTTGTGATAATAATGATGGACCGGTCGATAGTATTCCTCCTGCCATTCATCAACAGTAAACAGGGCCATATCAAAAGCGAGTGAACAGCCGTCGTCGCATCCAAAATAAACGGCATTGATATAATCGAGAAAGTCGAGTGGATCACCGGTCGCCACCATATCGAATCCATTATCCCAATCCGGGATCCGAATCGGTGTGCGCGACGCGACAACCTGAATATACTCGATCCCTTCCGGACCACGGACGGTCAGTTCATAATCATCTTGACTATTGGGGATACTATAAATACGATCCCGCTCAATTTTGTCATCATCCCACTGATCTGACGGATATAAAAGATTCACATTACCGCGGGTATCAATGTTATAGACAACAACATAACAATCTTTATTGGCGCGGAACTGTATACTAATATTCTCGCCGTCATAATATTCGTCGTCGTCGGTCCAGATTTCAACATCAAGATACCGATCGTACTTGATATACTGGGAATAGCTAACATTGTCCTCGTACCGCTCATACTGAGCGGCCGCTGGCAGCGACAGCATCGATATCATCACCGCCGCCATCAACAGTGTTATAAATTGCTTTTTCATGATATTTACCTCTTCTCTATCCTTAATGGATAATCTTTATTTCTTTGGTTTTAATATCTTGCTTCAAATAATTTTCGTCATGCTGCGGACGGCTTAACTCCATTCGGCCCGGATCGGTCGTTGAAGTCTGATAACCCCAGTCAAAAGTTATGTACTCAAAATTAGTGTAATCGGCATCGGTAACCCTGATCTTGGCAAAATGATCGTCTCTGGTCCAGACAATATAAGTATGACCAACAATCACCTCAGTCCAGCCAACATACGACCAGCCATCGGATGGTGCATAACCGATCTCATCAAAATCTTCGGTATAACCCATATCCTGAATATCAGTATCGACATCAGCAGCATTGATAAAAAATGCTTCCAAACCGGCATCATAATCGATATAAATATCAGCTGTTACTGAGTTGTAAGGAACCACCTCTCCAGTGGCCGACAAGTTAAATCCGGAGATACTGGCAAAATTGACATTCTCATATAAATCCTGATTATATCTTTCCGGACGAGGCGTATCATAAACTGTCTCATAAGAAAGCTCCGACTCGTTTCCGGCCTGATCGACCGCCGAAATTGCGTAATAATATGTGACGCCATTATAAACATCATAATCGATATAAGACTCATCAGGACTGGTTCCGATGTTCTCATAAACACCAGCTGCTGAGCTTGAATACCAGATACGGTAATGATGCAAATCATTATCCTGAACCTGCAGCCAATAGATATAAACCGCCTCATCGGCAGTCACTGAATAGACACCCTGCGGTCTGGCCGGATCTTCGTCGACCTCAACATATTGAATGACTTTTCGCTCTTCACAGCCAACCAGAGCGATTAAGACTAACAAAGCTAATGATGTAAGTATAATTTTCTTCATTTTAATTCTCCTTTTTTTGTTCTTTTCTCTGTTATTTTTTCATTCTGCCTTAATAACAATCAAATCCTATGCCAAAGCATATAACTATATGACATTCAACACAATATGAAACTTTGACTGATATCGATGGATTAATAAGGCACAAAAAATGGTCATGGTAAAAAAACAATGCACCGAATACGGCATTGATATTTTTTTATAAATTGGCGCAGAAACTGTAATTCCTTACTATATATTGACTTGGATTCAGACTATTTCAACTGTTCGAAATGATCGACCTGCTTGGTTACACATCTGCAGAAGCCATGAAAAATGGCACAGACACCACCCATCAGAGAAAAGATACCCCAAAATAATGGGCGTCCAAAAACATGCGCAAAAGTTGGTTGCGAAAACGGCAGTAACAATATTCCCCAGGTTATCAGATATGCTCCAACCACAATACATGTATGCCCAAAAACAAGTGTGGCGACTCTTCCCTTATTTAAGGCCAGATACAAAAGCCCGCCGCCAATCAGAACCGGAATCACGGCCCCCATCTGAAGGCTCAAAACAAACATATAGATACCAACACCAATTAAAATAACTCCCAAAGCGCCTGTTATTGTGCTCGGTTTCATAGAACTCTCCCAATATTTTTTATAGACAATTATTCTTCTGACAACTCATACTCTTTGATTTTTGATCTGAGCGTATTACGATGAATACCGAGCACATCTGCCGATTTTCCGATATTCCAGCCCATCTGAATTAAGATTTTCTTTATATGGAATTTTTCGACATCACTCATTTTATCAAATTGACTCAAATCTGAATTTACGTCGGATAAGCCCGGAAGTTCTTTCAGAGAAATCAAATCACTTCTTGTTAAAACCACTCCCCGCTCGATAACATTTTGCAATTCCCGAACATTGCCCGGCCAGTGATAAGTCGTCAGCGCCGAAGCAGCATCAGGAGTGAACCCCGTTATCTTCTTCCCCAGCTTTCTGGAGAAATCTACGAGAAACTTTTCCGCCAATAACAACACATCGCCCAATCTATCTTTGAGCGGCGGCATTTTTATTGTGACAACATTGATTCGATAGTACAGATCTTCTCTGAATGTACCTTCCTCAACCATTTTCGTCAGATCCTTATTGGTCGCGGTGATAATTCGGACATCAAGCGGAACCGTCTTTTCACTTCCAAGCCTCTCGATCTCTTTATATTCAATCACCCGAAGCATCTTAGCCTGCATCGCCGGAGGCATATCACCGATTTCATCAAGAAAAATCGTTCCCAACTCGGCTAACTCAAACCGTCCCAACTTTCGTTTATCTGCTCCGGTAAAAGCTCCTTTTTCATAACCAAACAGTTCTGATTCAAGAAGGTTTTCAGGTAAGGCGGCACAATTAACTGCCATAAACCGGTTATCCTTACGCGGCGACAGCGAATGTATTGCCCGCGCCGCCAGTTCTTTGCCGGTCCCCGATGAGCCGGTAATTAAAATCGTCGTGTCACCGGGCGCCGCAAGATTAATCAGTTCCAAAACATCGGCGACTGCTTTTGATTTTCCGATAATCTCGCCGCTGCCGAATCGTTCCTTGACCGCCTCGGTTAAAACATGATTCTCCATCACTAACCGATGCTGCTCCGAGGCTTTCTGCAGATTTAAAATAAGCTCCTCAAGTTCGACCGGCTTGGTCTGATAATGAAACGCCCCTTGTTTCATCGCCACGACGGCGGTGTCAACCGATCCAAAAGCGGTCAGAACTATTATCTGGATAAACGGATTGGTCTGCTTGAGAAGACCTATCAATTCAATGCCGCCCATACCGGGCATTTTCATATCAACAACCGCGACCGGCGAAAAAAATGTTTCATACTCCTTTAATGCCTCTTCGCCCGAAGCTGCCTGTCTGATTGTGTATCCGTTTTTCTCAAGATACCCGGCCAGCATCTGGCGCTGGGAATTTTCGTCATCGACAAGTAATAATTTTGTTTTTTGCATACCTTCAAATAATAATTATAAAATTGTTTATCAACCAAAAAAATACCCCTCTAAAAATGAGGGGTATTAAAATCTTAATTTATTTATCGATCATTCCGGTCCAAAGAAGACAATCACACCGGCACTCAACTCAAGATATTTTATATCTTCAGGGAACGGATATTCCTCACCGGCATATTCCGCCGGGGTGTTTTTCAGTTTATCGAAATGATATCCAACTTCAAGGAAAAGCGCTCCGTAATCGGAAGTGAAATAAGATGCTCCCAAATCCGCGCCTGCGCTGAATGCCGGATCGTAAGATACTTCGCGGAGGATGGTTCTGAAATCACCGACCCAGGTGGCAAATTTCGCGAAATTGATTCCGGCGGAAATTTTGACATACGGTTCAAAATTTGACTCGCCGCTGAAAGCATATTTACCATAAAGGCCGACATTATACATTTGATATTTTTGATCTGAAATGTCAAAGCTTGACACTTCTTCCGGGGCCATCTGCGAATAACTAAAATAACTTCCGAAACAGATCCGCTCGGTCAAATAATATCCACCCGACATACCAAAGTGAATTCCGTTTTTTGCCGCCAGAGTATCATACCAGTCAATATTGGATGGCATCGTCAAACCAATATTCATACTCACTTCAAAATTGCGCCATTTTCCTTCTTCTTCTTCATCCTGAGCAATCACAGCCGAAGCAAAAATCAGGAACATCGCCAAAATGAAAACCACTGATGTTTTTTTCATATCACTCCCTCTAAACAAAGCTATAATAACGTTTATTTTTTTCTTCCTATTCCTATTAACAGTTGCCGGGAAACTTACTATTTCACACTCAATATCGACCCGGTTTCACTGTTTAGCCACAAAAGTAAGTATATATAAGACGATTTGTCAATAAGTTTGTAAAAATGAATTTTAAATGAATCAATAAAAATATTTAAGAGAAGAAACGCCGTGCTGGCGTATGAATTAAGGCATGTCTGGTCGGGAGATGCAATGAAACCTTCACTAAAATAAGATCCACCCCTGCTTATCGTATAGATTCATAGCCTCCCGCTACTCCTTTTTTTGAAAATACGATCTGCCATAATTGACTTTTTCTCGATCTAAAACCTCCGGCACTACCTAAAAGATAAAAGGTCCACATTCTTTTGAATCTTGCATTATAATCGTCTTTGATCTTATCCCAGTTATTTTCAAAATTATTATACCATGCCATTATCGTTTTATCATAATCGACTCCAAAATTATGCCAATCCTCAATAATAAATATTTTTTCGCACGCCGAACTGATTTGTGCCGCGGTAGGCGTTATGGCGTTCGGGAAAATATACTTATTGATCCAGGGCTCCTGAGCTACCTCGGTATCAATTCTTCCTATTGTCTGCAATAAAAACAATCCGCCTTCTTTTAAACATTCATCAACTTTATTCATAAAGATTCTATAATTCTTATATCCGACATGTTCAAACATACCAATTGAAACAATTGCATCATATTTATCTGTTAAATCTCTATAATCCTGATACCTGATTTCAATCGGGAGCCCCTGACAAAGTTGATTGCCTAACTTGACTTGTTCCTTTGATACCGTGACACCGGTTACACTAACACCATAATTTTCAGCCGCATATTTGGCAAAACTCCCACACCCACACCCAATATCCAATATTTTTTTACCCGGTTTTAATTCTGCTTTTTTGCATATCAGTTCCAGCTTTGATTCCTGAGCATCATCCAGATTATCCACTCCCT
>JAUVBC010000112.1 GCA_030591405.1 Candidatus Zixiibacteriota bacterium | reverse complement strand
AACTAACAATAGAATGAGCAAAAACAATAACATACAAATTCAAGAAAAACGCCGCTTGAGAAATTTCGGAATAACAATGACAGTTGTACTATTAATAATCGGCAGTCTTTTATTATGGAACGACAGGCCAACCTGGCCATATTTATTTGTTATTGCAGGTCTCTTTCTTATTAATAGTCTCGCTTTCCCAAAATTGTTAAAACCGATTGAATTTGTCTGGATGAAACTGGCGTTTATTCTTGGCTACATTATGACGCGCGTTATATTAACCATTGTGTATTATCTGGCGGTCACACCGATTGGATTATTGAGGCGATTGTTCAGCAAAGACCCGCTTGATATAAAAATAGACAAATCAACCGAAAGCTACTGGAAACCGATTGATCCTAAAGGGTCCAAATCCCGTCCGTATAAGCCGTATTGATTAAATTGTAATTTTAAAAAATTCCTTGTAATCTTATCACCTCCATACAACTACGACGAAAATGGGCCACCACTGGTGGGTATTCGTTTTGCCATTTTTTAGTTTTTTCATAATTTAATCCAATTTGGGGAAATTCTTGTAAGTAATTTTCTTTCATACTTTTACAACGAAAATGGGTTCGTTTTACCAAAAACAGGTTTTTGAACGATAAATATGTAGTAAAATTGTAATTTCTGTTTTTGTATTATTGATGTCATAATTAAGATGAAGGGAGAAAAATAACTGTGATGTTGTAGTGAATTTGTTGTGAGATAGTTACTCTGGGGCAGACGAGGCGTCTGCCGCCCACAATAGTATTTTCTTCTTTGAAATGTGCCGTATAAGATCAGGCCTTTGATCTTAAGTGTGTCATTTGCAATAAATCATTAATAATAAATAAGTTACACATGCCCCAAAAACTCTCAAAAATCCAATTTTAGAAAAAATCGAAAATCTAAATTGGAAAACTGTTACGCAAATATTATTGATTTGAGTTATGCTGTCTTTTTTTCACTTTAATAATATTATAACCCAGTATGTAACAATAAAGACTTGCGGGTTGAAAACGATAAATTATGCCACCTATATCCTTAAATCCGCTTATTGTTTTGGTTGTAACGAGTGGCTTTTCAAGATTATGTTTAATACAAAATGATTTAAGAGATTTTAATTTTTCAGGATGTCCATAATGCCCATCGGACCATTTTACCTCAACAGCCCAAAAAGGCTTCATTTTATCGTTAAGTGCAACAATATCCACTTCCCCATTCTTCCAGCGTGCATAATATAGGAGGCTATCTGTATGGAACCACTGAGAAAAAATAGCAGTTTCCACAAGTGGACCCATCTCGGAATCATCCACAGAAACAGGACTAAAAAGGGCGGCACGCATCGACGGATTTGTCAAATATATTTTATAATGAGTTGCCCTCTTAAACCGTTTCGCCGATTCATCAATTCTATGCACCTTCTTAATAAGGAAAGCCGCCTCAAGATATTCGATGTATTTCTTAATTGTGTTTTTAGCCACACCTGAATTTTTTGATAATTCTTCCAATGAAACCTCTTCAGCTGTATTAAATACAAGAGTAGTAAAAAGGTAATGTAATTCTTGTATGTCCTGAATTCCGTAAAGTTGCGGAAGATCTCGTACCAACACCTTATCAATAATGTCGCTTTTTATATAACGCTTAGGATCAGATTTCATTTCCTCTGAAAAGACCATCTCAGGATACCCGCCAAAATTTAGGTAATCAATAAAGTGTGAATTCAGCAAAGAAATATCTATTGGTACGAAATCAGTTTTACCATCTTTTACATTAATTTGAATAATATCGGACTGGTTTAATAAAGACAGATACTCATAAAATGTTAAAGGCGGCAATAAAAAATCGGTGAATCGGCCAGCTCCTGATTCAGAACTTTTTAGCTTAAGAGCTGCGGCGGCGGAACCGGATGCAAGAAATTGGAGATTTGGATAGGAATCAGTAAGAGTTTTAAGATGTTTTTCCCAATCTTTAAGATATTGTATTTCATCAAAGAATATATAGCATTTATCTTTAGTTATGTCGATAGAAGCTGCTTTTTCATATACCCTAATTAGATCTTCTAAAGATAAGCCATTATAAATTGGCTGATCTACAGAAAGGTAACATATATTCTGTGGTGAAACTCCATTCACCAAGAGTCGTGCAATCAAGTGGTGAATCATTACAGTCTTACCAACTCGTCTTGGTCCCATTAAAACAACCGACCGCCTTACTTTAGTGTTTATCACAAGTGGTGCCAATAAATCCAAGTAGGGCCTTGGCATCCAATCTAAATACATTTTAGATATAGAATGTGGCTTATCCCACCACGGGTTTTCCTGTTCTGCTCTTTCAATAATTTGTTTTTGAGATATTTCTCGCATTTTTAAATCCCCTCAATAAATATAAAAGAAATATACATTTTTATTATTTAAAGTCAAGCCTTTGATCTTAAGTGGACATACGCCAGCAAGTCGTTAATAATATACACTTTACACCTTCCCCATAACCAACAAATAACAAATTTTAGTCCAAATTTTACATTTATTGGCAATTGAAGTAAAAGAGAGTTGAAAATCTAAAACGATTTCGACAATGTAATTGGACGATAAAAAAATATATCAGGAGCAACGGGTTGGCTCGGGGCCTTCTTTGTATTTATAATTAATCAGAAAAACAACATCAAGAATATTGATATTATAACAAAATCATTATTCCGGGCAGTTTGGGTCTGGGCCAGATTTATATTTATAATTAATTATATATACAACATCAAGAATATTGATCTCGCCACTATTATCAACATCGGCCTGATTCAAATCAATCGGCGGCGGACCACCTTTATATTTATAGTTGATAAGATAAACAACATCAAGAATATCGATTGAGCCATCGGAATTGGCATCACCACAACCTCCAGTCTCGACTTGCCACCCAGTCATTGTCGCCATCATCCACCAAAAAGCTTTGCCTTTTTGGTAACAATTAAAACAGTGCGAGTGGGCACATGATCCACACGCCGGACAATCGTGACTTGCACACCAATCGGCGCACCAGCCGCAGGCATCGGTTTCATCTGGGTAATAAGTACCATCAGGATCGTAGCTTTCGATATCAGCAAAATCAAAAAGTATCTTATTATTGAGATCGCAATAATCCCGAATCTGATTATTATTGATATATAAATTGCCATCTACTCCGCCCCCGTCCAGATGACCAGTCATATAAATAAATTTTACCGCCGGGTAATCATGTTCCAGCTGGTTCATAGCCGCCAGATAAATATTTATGCCTTCTTCGGTATTATCCGACGCTCCGCCGCACCACGACCACATGGCAACATTATAATCAGGATTAGCATCCAGCCAGCTTTCGGTTGGCGGTACCCAAGTGATATCGCCGTTATGTCCCAAATCATCGCCTACTTCATAAAACGTAGGCAATTGATAAAGGGTATTTTCGCTTTCCAACATATACAGACCCGTCATAATCTGACTGCCATGCGAGGTATGTCCGTAGAATATATTATAGTTGGTCTGTATCTGATTTATTACTGACTCCGGAATCTGGTCAAACAGAATCACTTTCGTATGATCGGCAATTACCGCCGCATCAGAGATTCCTGATGTACTAATAAGAAGCATAAAAATCGTTAAGACATAATATCTCATCAACCTACACATAACAGACCTGCCTTTTTTTCATATTCCCAATCAGATACTAATTTATTTGTAGAAACCAATGATAAAAGATAAACAATTTGAGATATTACGCAATAGAAAAGAGGCTAACTTTTATTCCACCCCAAAAGAAAAGGCCGCCCGGAGAGGACGGCCTACTGTATAGAAAAACATAAAAAGGGGTCTAATTAAATTTTAGTTGTATCGATCTCGTATTTCTTTATTTTGTCAAACAGAGTGGTGTAATCAATTTTTAATACTTCCGAACATTTTCTTTTGTTTCCACGAACCTGATTGAGTACCCGGATAATCGCTGCCCTTTCGGCCTGTCTTTGGGCGTGCCCGCCAATTTCCTTTAGTCCGGCACCTTCGCGCAATCTGATTTCATTAGTAGAGCGAAGTCTGATGGCAAGATGATCCGGAGTTATTTTTTTACCTTCGGCCAAAATAATTGACCGCTCGATCGTATTTTCCAGTTCGCGAACATTACCCGGCCAGTGATATTTTTCAAGCAGATTTGTAGCTTCGCGCGAAAGCGTTTTCATCGGTTTTTTCATGTCCTTGATATATTTATCAATAAAATATTCGGACAGCGGTTTAATATCATCGGGACGTTCCCGAAGCGGCGGAATCGTGATTGGAAAAACCGAGAGTCGATAGTACAGATCCTCGCGGAACTGTTTTTTCTTTATCATCTCATTGAGATCCATATTGGTGGCGGCAACGACACGAACATTGACCGATACAGTTTTAGTTCCGCCCAGCCGTTCAAATTTTTTCTGCTGCAGAACCCTTAACAGTTTGGCCTGAAGCGATACTTCCAGATCGCCGATTTCATCGAGAAAAATTGTTCCCGAATCGGCAATTTCGAATTTACCCATTTTGCGGGATACTGAACTGGTATAGGCACCTTTTTCCGAACCAAAAAGTTCATTTTCCAAAAGTTCCGTGGGGATCGCCGCGCAGTTTAATGCTACATACGGCTTATCGCGTCGTGGCGACAGGTTATGTATCGCCCGCGCAAACAGCTCTTTACCTGTACCTGATTCTCCCTGCAAAAGAACTGACGTATCCGAGCCGGCGACCTTCTGGATCAGTTTAGAAACTTCGATCATCTTTTCATTCTGTCCGATTATTTCGCTAAAGCCAAGATTATGCGCGAGTTCTTCACGAAGCAGACTATTCTCGGCCAATAATCGACGATTCTCCAGTGCACGTTGGATGATTACGGTCAGATGATCGGGATCAAACGGTTTGGTTATAAAATCATAGGCGCCGTTTCTCATCGCCTCAACGGCTGTCTCAACTGTACCATAGGCGGTCATAATAACTACCGCCATATCATTATCAATTTCTTTTAATGTAGATAAAACCTGAAGCCCATTCATCTCCGGCATCTTGAGATCGGTCAGGGCCAGATCATAACTTTTGAGGCGAGCCAGATCAAGTCCTTTTTGGCCACCCTCAACGGCGTCAACCTGAAACCCTTCTTCCTGAAGAGTCTGTGACAGCATTGTCCGCATCGAATCTTTGTCATCTATAACTAATATGCTCGGCATGTTTGCTCCTCGATGCATTAAGAACGTTTATTTTAATTCATTTGCCATAGTGGCGATTTCCCTTATTGTATCGGCTTTAACAGTTCATAGTGCATATCAAAATTTGCACAGTTTTTTGACAAATAGAAACAGTGCACCATCAATAGTACAAATAAATCAGATAATATGCAGGAATATGCTCAACGGAGAATAGATGTATCAACCTGAAACCAAATACTAATCAATCAGCTCCCGGCGATAATAAAAGCTCTTGGTATAGTTACTGTCGCAGATAGTGATATCATAATAATAGGCATGGTAAAATTTGATTGATTCCCCTTTTTTGTCAATCCGACTCCAGAACAGCCGGTTAGGACCGGCGGAAAAAACTGAGTCAGCTAATAATCGCTCAACTTTATGCTGGGAGTTTTTAAAGTCAATTTTGACCGGACAACTGCTATCACCGGGAACAGTAAATTCAAGCAAGAAGGAATCAGCCGGCGGCACAATTCTATAGGGGTCGATCTCTACCTTAACCGAATCGAGAGGGATATCCCGGGCCGGTGGAGAAGTATAAATAGTCCTTTTGGGACCAAAACAAGCTGTAATTAAAATTGAACAGCTTAATATAATTAACAGTGGCAATAATACTCTTTTTGTTGTCATATCAATATTATACACGATTATTCAAAAAAAACCAGCAGAAACCGGAAAAAACGGAAAATCTCATGGTCGGCAGTTTCGACAAGGTGAAAGACCATCATTAAAAGCATCAAATCGGGAAAAATATTTAATATAGTCTGTTTCCGGCCTATTTCTAACTGATTGACAGGATGGCCTGTGAAAACGAAGTTTTCCTTTGATGGCCAAATAAAAGGGTTCATCCGATACCGGTCGCGCCCAAATTCCCTTTTTGTTTGCGATTGCTTCTTTTTGGGCATTCAAAAGACCGATTATTCTGATTGAGTCGGATAAATTATCATCAAAAAGGTAAACATTTGCCATTCCTGACCTTAGAATTGCCTCATTAACACAAATATCATCAATAAACAGGTAACCGAGAATCCGGCCATAACGATCACGGCGTTTCTTTGAGTAAGTGACTGTTACAGTTCTGTTTGCAACGAGCGAGGTTAAACAGGCTGTTGCCGAGTCATAATATAGATCACCCCGTTCCGGGCTGTCAATCCCCAATAGCCGCAGCTTATCCCCGCCAGACAGCTCAATTGTATCTCCATCGATCGCTTTTGTAACTAAGTATCTGTCTTCTGGTGACTTATCTCGGCCGATTTCAGGAACATAGCGAATTAGCAGAACAAATAGAATAAAAATCGGGATCAAATATCTTTTTTTAGGAATTTTCATATAAACTCTACTAATAACATCGCTCAAACTTTCTAAAAATCAATCACTTTTTTTAAAAAAACAGTCAAAATTTCGTAACTGTTTACTATACAATGTGATAACAGAATTAATTATATTTTGTGAGCAAATTTTATCGAAAAAAGTTAGCTTCGTCGGCCTGTCAAATATCGTCGATAAAACAATCCCTGCATTTTCATAAATTTTCTTGTAACTCATTCTCTTGCATATAGTACAAGCAATATGGGTTCGTTTTGTCAAAAAAGAACTTTTTGTTTTTAATTTGCCGCGGGTGGTGGCCGACATCAGCATTGGGAAAGATATATTTTCTTCTAAGTCGTTCTCTATCATATCAATTCAACGAAATAGGTTTCCTCCTGCGGCGGACAGGTGTTTTGTCATTTTTTTAATTTTAGACTCATAATTTGTCCATGATTTAGTTTTATCCATAAATAGGTTTAATTAAAAAATGGTAATATTTATGTTT
>JAUVBC010000141.1 GCA_030591405.1 Candidatus Zixiibacteriota bacterium | reverse complement strand
GGAGAATAACGGGTAGTATTCGAATTGCTTTTAATTTTATCACGATGCTAAATATATCTTTTCTTTTCTCAAAGTCAACTGTTTTGAATTATAGACGGGGGAGGAATATAAAACATAAAATATTAATTGCTCTTTTCCCTAAAAAAGTATAATTAAGGTTTTAGGGAGAAGTTAAGTAATTTTAAATGTCTTCATTTTACGAAAAATATCGAGGTCGAATTAAAGGATTGAGAATATTCGCTGAAGATATTTTAAAAATAATCGCAATTGTCACCGCAATATCTTTTCTTGATTATTTTTATTCTTCTGCTGATATACAATACGGGGCAAAATACCTAGCACATTATTATGATCGACAAGTAATAATACCCAATCTAATAAAATATGGCCTTAAATCATCTGCTCAATCAATATTGGAATTAAAACCAGAATATAGCATAATGATGGAACCTCAATACTTTGATCGAAATACTCCCATTGATAGTCTGGATAATAATTTTTATAACTTTAATCTCGAATCAATAGATGATTTTAGAAATGGGTTAAAATATAAACCGAAAGAAAAAGTAGCCAATTTTTCTCTTTCCATGCCTGGATGGGTCGGGAATGAAGGATTTTGGGAAAACGATGAATTATATAATATGTTTGATACATTGCTTGATTCTTTATCTTTTTATAAAACAATGAAAATTATATTAGCTGGCAGAGAAGTTGTTTCAATGCTTAACATTTCCAATAAAGGTGAACTTCCCGCAAAAAATATCAAAATCTTCCTTCGCGCGCCTTACATGTTATGGCCAAGATCGTTGATAACGAAAGCAAGAGTGGAATTTTTGAGGATTGAGCCCAATTATTCCGAATATGAATATCTTAATACTAGGACAGCGGCAACAATAACCATACCATTTTTGAAAAAAGATGATTCTCAGTATTTTTTTATTTACACATCTTTGCATAATATAACAGACTGGAATATATTTGTTGATTACGAAACCGATAGAAAGATCAATACAGACCGGATATTTTACATTTTTCTTATTGTAACGCTACTATATTATGTACTACCAGTATTGCTAGCATATTTAAGGAAAGAGACCATTACAGTAAGTAAAAAAAATACTGATGAAGATCAGGCAAAATAGTATTAATTCTACCCCATCTTCATATTATCAATCAATCTGACACCATGAAGTTTGACCGCCAGAGAACAGATAGTATTTTTATTTACTTTATTTGTCGTTTTAAGCGACTCAAAATCGGAGAATGCGATATAATCAATTTTTGCCGTTGGGCATATTTTTTTAATAGTTTTTTTCATTGAAGCGCGAAGTTTGACCGTCTCAGTGATACTGTCACTCTTGATTAATTGCTTGGCGGTTTTTAATGCTTGAAATAGACAGATCGCTTCTTTTCTTTGAGAGGCATCAAAATATTTGTTCCGCGAGGACATCGCCAGCCCATCTTTCTCCCGAACGGTCGATCCGATAATCATCTTAATTGGATAATCCAGATCAACAACCATCTTTTTGAGCACCATCACCTGTTGATAATCTTTCTGGCCAAAAACAGCAATATCGGGACGAATAATATTAAACAGTTTGGCAACAATCGGAGTAACGCCGCGAAAATGAGTCGGTCGCGATTTTCCCTCGAGAGTTTGAGTAATCTTTTCGCAATTAACATAGGTCTCAAAACCATCAGGATAGATATTTTCTCGTTTTGGAATAAAAACTATATCGCCACCCGCCGCTTTGATTTTGGCAATATCACCTTTTTCATCACGCGGATATTTAGACAGATCTTCATTGGGAGCAAACTGCGTCGGATTCACAAAAATTGTGAAAATAACTTTATCCGATTGTTTTTTGGCTTGTCGAATTAGTGACAAATGCCCTTCGTGCAAAAATCCCATCGTCGGCACCAATCCGATTGTGCCTTTACGGGACATTTGTTGTGAAACAGCCTGCATTTTTTTTATCGAGCGAATTATTTTTATATTCCCAGCCATTTTAAATATGCTCCAGTGTCAATTCACCGTTTTCCAGCTTACCATAACTGAAATTTCTCATCATATCGCCGGTGTTGAGATATATTCCACTATCATATTCAATTCTTTGCGGATGATGAGTATGACCAATTAAAACCGCATCATAGCCGCCTTTTAGCTTTTCTTCAGCATATATCTTATAATCTTTGACAAATTTGTTAATACTGCCCTCCGAATGAAGCGCCGATGATCTCGAAACAAATTTGGCAAAAGGAATCCCAATATCGCACGGAATTTTCTGATACAGCCAAATATTGATTCTATTTCTGAGAATTCTACGCAAAATTCGATATTTCCAGTCAGAGGGGGAGAGCCCGTCGCCATGAATCATAAACAGTTTTTTGCCATCTTCTACAGTTTCATAAAAATCCCGATGAATTTTAAACCCGACTTCATTGGCCAGAAACTCTCCCAGCCAGAAATCATGATTACCTGAGATATAATGAATTTCAATCCCACTTTCTATCATCGCCGCCAGTTTAAATACCACCTGCAGATGTTCTTTTGGGATAGCATGTTTATACTCAAACCAGAAATCAAAGAGATCGCCGAGTATATAAACTTTGTTGGCATCGGCTCGGATCAAATCAAAAAGAGAATAGAGCTTCTCCAATTTGATTTTTTCCTGCTTTTTGTCGGACGCGCCAAGATGAACATCTGAAAAGAAATATACTGCCATAGTGGGAAATAATAACATAATCGCGAGCAAATGTAAATTGATTATACGATTTCTGTAAAATAATCGAATTCAATAGATTATCTTTTCAGAATAATTGATTGTCATACGTTTAATTATTATATATATACTCGTGGATTTTAATATGCCAAACGATTTAAAAATAATTATTCCTGCGGCTGGAATCGGCAAGCGGCTACAGCCGCACACTTTAACGACACCCAAGCCGTTAATACCGGTGGCCGGAAAACCGATGCTGGCGCATATCCTCGATCCGCTGGTCGAACTCAATCCGGCTGAAGTGGTTCTGGTTATTGGGCATCTCGGTGATCAGATCGTTGATTATGTTCAAAAGAATTATTCATTCAAAGCGACCTTTATTAAACAGCAAAATCTTTTAGGATTGGGGTACGCGGTTAATGTTGCCCTGCAAAAAATCAGCCCGGGCCCGGTTTTAATAATTTTAAGCGATACTATCGCCAAGGTAGATTATAAAAAGTTTATCATGGCTGGTGAAAATGTTATCGGGCTTAAGGAAGTTGCCGATCCTCGCCGCTTTGGGATAGCCATAACAGAAAACAATCGCATCGTTGAATTTGAGGAAAAACCATCTCAACCGAGATCAAATCTCGCCATAATCGGACTCTATTATATTGATAATTCTAATATCCTAAAAACTCATGCCGAAAATATAATAGAACTTGATAAACGTACGAGTGGGGAAATTCAATTAACAGATATTCTTGATTCGATGCTTTCAAATGGCAACGATTTTAATCCGTATGTTGTCGATAGCTGGTATGATTGCGGAAAAGTTGAGACGATTCTTGAGACAAATCGCTCATTGCTTAAAGATAAAAAACAAACCGCAAATATACCGGGGGTGGAAATAATTGAACCGGTTTCGATTGATAGTACAGCCATAATAGAAAACTCAACTATCGGACCAAACGTTTCAATTTCAGGATTTGCCAGAATAAGCAATTCCACAATAACCGATTCAATAGTAAGCCAGAATGCGGTTATAGAAGATTGTGTCATTGAACAATCAATAATTGGTGTGGAAGCGGCTATTAAAGGGAAAACAGGCTCTTTTAATATTGCTCGTACAGAAGTAAAAAATATAATATAAAGATATTGGGGGAGTCGATGGCAGATAGAAGTTTTCTTTTTACATCAGAATCAGTCACAGAGGGACATCCGGACAAGGTATGCGACCAGATTTCCGATGGTGTTCTTGACGAAGTATTAAAGCAGGATGTCAAAGGTCGTGTTGCTTGCGAAAGTTTTGTGACAGTTGGTCTGACTATTATCGGTGGAGAAATTACAACCAAGGCTTATGTTGATATTCGATCGCTGGTCAGAGAAATTGTAAAAAATATCGGCTATACCAACCCCAAGTTTGGTTATGCCTATAATTCAATGGCGATTCTGAATGCAATCGGTTCGCAGTCGCCCGATATTGCTCAGGGTGTTGATACCGGCGGCGCCGGTGATCAGGGTTTGATGACCGGATATGCCTGTCGGGAGTCAGCCGAACTTATGCCGATGCCGATAATGCTGGCGCATAAATTAACGATGCGGCTGGCCGAAGTAAGAAAACAGAATATTTTGCCGTACCTTGGCCCGGATGGAAAATCGCAGGTTACAATTGAGTATCAGAATGGCAAACCAAAACGAGCTGATGCCGTTGTTGTCTCGACCCAGCATACCGAGGATGTCCTTGACAGCACCGGTGACAAGATTACTGAAACTTCCCGACAAGAGATAATTGATACTGTGATCAAACCGATTGTACCATCCGAAATGCTCGACGATAAAACCAAATATTATATTAATCCGACTGGCAAATTTGTTATCGGTGGACCGCAGTCCGATACCGGTATGACCGGACGTAAAATTATCGTTGATACCTATGGCGGTATGGCGACCCACGGCGGTGGTGCTTTTTCGGGGAAAGACCCTTCAAAAGTCGATCGCTCGGCAGCGTATATGTGTCGGTACATCGCTAAAAATATCGTGGCGGCCGAACTTGCCGAAAAATGCACCATCCAGTTGGCTTATGCGATAGGTGTCGCCGAACCGGTTTCAATTATGATTTTCGCCGATGGGCCATCGAAAGTAGAACCGGAACGTCTGGTTGAGATAGTTAAAAAGAATTTTGATCTGACCCCAAAAGGAATAATAGAATCGCTTGATTTGTTGAGACCAATATATTTGAAAACGGCGGCGTATGGACATTTCGGCCGTGAGATACCAGAGTTTACCTGGGAGAAAACTGACCGTGTTAAAGATTTACTAAAGGATGTGTGATAATGACAAAAATTAAATATGATGTTACTAATCTGAAACTGGCCGCCGAAGGTAAAAAACGGATTGAATGGGCCGAACGGAGTATGCCGGTTTTGCGAATTATCCGGGAACGGTTCAAAAAGGAAAAACCGTTTAAAGGTATCAATATGGCCTGCTGTCTCCATGTTACTACCGAAACCGCCAATCTGATGCGTACCCTTCAGGCGGGCGGAGCCAATGCGGCGCTATGTGCCTCCAATCCTCTGTCAACGCAGGATGATGTTGCTGCCTCGCTGGTGAAAGATTTTGGGATCTCTGTTTTTGCCCGTAATGCAGAAGATAACAAGACTTATTATAAACATATTAATCAATCGCTCGCTTTTAAACCGCATATCACGATGGACGATGGTGCCGATCTGGTCTCGACTCTTCATTCTGACAGGCGCGAACTTATTCCGGAGATTATTGGCGGGACCGAAGAGACAACTACCGGTGTGATTCGTCTGCATGCGATGGCCAACGACGGCGCTTTGTTGTATCCGATTATTGCGGTCAACGATTCGAAGACGAAACATTTTTTTGATAATCGATACGGTACCGGGCAATCGACCGTTGATGGTATTATTCGCGCCACCAATATGCTTCTCGCCGGTTCGACAACAGTTGTCGCCGGATACGGCTGGTGCGGTCGCGGGTTTGCGATGCGCGCTAAGGGGATGGGTGCTGATGTAATTGTGACCGAGGTCGATCATACCAAAGCGATCGAGGCGGCGATGGACGGCTTCCGGGTTATGCCGATGATCAAAGCGGCGCCGCTTGGTGATCTGTTTGTGACGCTCACCGGTGATATCAATGTGATCAGGATGGAGCATTTTAACAAGATGAAAGATGGTGCGATTGTTTGCAACTCCGGGCATTTTAATGTCGAGCTTGATCTGGAATCGCTTGAAAAGGCGAAAAAGAAAAAACGTAATGTTCGCAAATTTGTTGATGAGTACACTCTTAAAAATGGACGGAGAGTACATATTCTCGGTGAGGGCCGTTTGATCAATCTGACCTCGGCTGAGGGGCATCCTGCGATGGTGATGGATATGTCGTTTGCCAACCAGGCGCTTGCCGGGGAACATCTCGTCAAACATTTTGAGGATTTCGCCAACCAGGTTTATGTGATGCCGGAGG
>JAUVBC010000124.1 GCA_030591405.1 Candidatus Zixiibacteriota bacterium | reverse complement strand
GGGTACGTCTTTACCCAACTGATACCGTGATGCTTCAAAAAGGTTTGGAGAATCTTGGTCCGGAACCGTTTGAAATATCATCAATTGATTTCATTGATTTATTTAACAAATCATCACGGATGATGAAACCTGCTCTACTCGATCAAACATTTCTGGCCGGGTTGGGAAATATTTATGCCGATGAATCGCTTTATTCCACCCGAATTCATCCGCGCAAACAAACCAACCGGATCTCGAAAAAGAAGCTTACCGAACTTCATGCCGTTATTCAAAAGATGCTAAAAAAATCAATCAGTCTGATGGGAACCACAGTGGATTCATTTTCCGGAGTCAATCGTAAAACCGGACAGTTCCAAAACTATCTCCTTGCTTATGGACGCGACGGAGAAAAATGTCAAAGATGCGACAGTACAATCAAGCGGGAAAAAATAGGTTCCCGTTCGGCACACTTCTGCCCGCGCTGCCAGAGAATGTAATATCTTTGATTCTAATTTATGTCAATTCTGATTGATCGGAATTAATACTTACTTCAAATACTTTTAGAAGCGATAAAAATACTGCCGTAATCAGCGGACCAAGGACTATCCCCAAAAGTCCGAAAATGATAATTCCGCCCATAATAGAAAAGAACAACAACAGCGTATGCATCTCGGTTTTCCCTGAAAACAGATGTGGGCGCAGGAAATTATCGATCTGACTGATCGCCAAACCAACCACGATTATTATAATACCTTTGACAGCCGAGCCGCTTAAAAGTAGAATAATTCCGGCTGGGATATAGATCAACGATGGTCCCACCACCGGAATAAATGCCAGAAAAGCCATAACCGATCCCCACATTACCGGCGATGAGATACCGACAATGGCGAATAGAATACCGCCCAGAACACCCTGAATAAGAGCTATCACCAAACCGCCATACATTGTGCCCTCGATAACCTCTTTCATATGCAAGAATAAAATTTTTACCTGATCACGTTTCAGCGGAGTGATTTTTTTCAGGAATTCAACACTCTGATCGCCATCGCGGAAAAAGAAAAACATTGTAAATAACATCAGTAGAAAATAGAAAAAGGTTTTAGTGATATTGGCAATAACCGTTGTCGCCTGCGAACCTATCGCTTTGGTTATGGTCGTGACTGCGTCTTTGATAATTGTTTCAAAGTCAACGTCGGCCAACTGCGGATAATCGGTCAATTTATTTTTAACCGCATCTAAAAACGGAATATTTAAGGTTATATATTCTTTCAAGTTGCCGCTTTTGTAGGTTTCATTGACAAGCTGAACCGCATTAGCCGCTTCGCCCGCCAGCGAGGCCAAAAGATAAATAGCCGGACCGATAATAATAATAAATATTAAAATACAGGCGACCAGCGAGGCCAGCCAGGACTGTTTTATTCTGATACTCAGCCAGCCATACACCGGATAAAATACGATTACCAGTATCGCGGCCCAGGCAATCGGCGTAAAAAACGGTACCATCAACCGATAAAACATATAGAAAAAGACAGCCACAATCAAAAAAAACAGCGCTGTGAGTATATATTCTTTTTTCATGCCTTTTTAAAATTACCTCTCAATTCCAAGATTAGAAATTGCAATATTGAAATCAACAAATATTTAACTCTATTTTTGATTTTTAAAAAAGAGAAATCTCAACCAATAAAAAAGGCGGAAGTTTGTAACTTCCGCCCTTAAATCAAAAGTAACGGGGATTAATTACACATCAGATCCGGGCCGTCTTTATATAGATAGGCTATCAAATAGACAATATCGAGAATATTAATAAATTCATCATTGTTAACATCGCCAGCCAGCCATTCGATTGGTGGTGGCCCGCCTTTGTATTTGTAATTAATGAGATAGACAATATCGAGAATATTAACATCGCCCTCGCCACTTACATCTCCGCAAACATATTGGCATGCGTCCCCGACTCCGTTTTCATCATTATCGATTTGATCAGGATTGTATAATTCCGGACAATTATCACAGATATCGCCAACCCCGTCAGCGTCCCCGTCGGCCTGGTCAATATTAGAAATATCAGGACAGTTGTCTTCGGGACAGACACTTGCAGTATAGCCAGGATTGCCAAAACTGTCACCATCGGTATCAGTGCAAGGGTCGCAGGCATCACCAATACCATCGCCGTCAACATCAGATTGATTACTATTCGCATCATCGGGACAATTATCGCACAGATTGCCGACATCATCTGAATCATTGTCAGCCTGATCGTTATTGCTCAAGGTCGGACAATTATCGCAGGCATCGCCAATGTCATCACCATCGCCATCGTCCTGATCATTGTTTGCATCATCGGGACAATTATCACACAGATTACCATAATTGTCCTGATCATTATTATTCTGATTGGTATTGCTTATGTCGGGGCAATTATCACAGACATCACCCACATTATCGGTATCACCATCCGCTTGGTCATTGTTCGCATCATCAGGACAATTATCGCAGAGATCACCATAATTATCCTGATCATTATTGTCCTGATTGGTATTGCTTATGTCGGGGCAATTATCACAGAGATCTCCGACATTATCGGTATCACCATCTGCCTGATCACTATTATCTATCTCGGGACAATTATCGCAGGCATCCCCATAACTATCAGGGTCAGAGTTTGTTTGATCATTATTACTGGTTGCCGGGCAATTATCACAGACATCACCGACATTATCTGAATCTCCATCCGCCTGATCATTATTATCTATCGCGGGGCAATTATCGCAGAGGTCGCCAATACCATCATCGTCACTATCTGATTGATTGGAGTTGGAAACCGTTGGACAGTTATCGCATACGTTGCCAACATCATCGCCATCAGAATCTTGCTGATTCGTGTTGGCGTTATATCGACAATTATCCTGGGCGTTCGAAACTCCGTCACAATCGGAATCACCAATACAATTTGTTACATACCAGCAATAAGGTCCGGCAAATGCAACGCGATACTGTTCCCAGAAAAGCCAGTCCCAGGTATCATCATATCCGGCCGGATAATCAAGCGAATCTATGCAAAACATACCTGACTGATCAATATTCATATTAAATCTGATATATTCCTGATCTGGCGAAGAGACTTGCAAGCACCCGCCACCAGCCTGAGAAAAATTAATCGAATCGGGGAGAAGACCGTCATCCCAGCCAAACTCAACGATTCCCTGGTAATAATTAAACATTGTCGTATAGCCGTTGAGATACTCAATACTGCCTGAGCTGCCAACACCGCCAACATCGACATGAGTAACATCGGTGATTAATCCGTCGGGGCTGTAAAAAATAAAAGAAAAACCACCGCCGCACCATTCCTCCGCTGGATCAATTTGATTATCAATAAAAATATCAATGGTGAAATCCGTTGATATTTCAATATCCCCGTCGACAGCCTGTGGGCAATCGGCAGAGATGGTGAAATTTGTTTGGGCAGATGTTATCCCAAAGGAAAACACAAACAACACCGCCAAAAAGGTCAAAACTTTACAATGGCGCATAGCGACCTCCGGTAAGAAGTTATTTAGAATTTACTAACTTTCAAAACAGCGATACAGATTGGCCTATCAAGCAGGAATATCACAGTGATTTAAATGTTGAATACCAAAAAACCTATTGAAAGACTAGGGTATAAAAGAAAACTATTGGGCGTTTTAATTAGCTTGTATAACGTTCCTCTTCGTAAGAAATAAGACGTATCCTTCAATTATGAAAATACCTATCTTTCACATAGGAATATACCCGATTATGGAATTTTTGTCAATCTTAATTATTGTATTTGAAAAGTTTAATAAAGCATTTCTTTCCCATTTGACAATTAAATAAATTGATATATATTTATTCCAGTATGGAATATATCTATAATATTAAGTCCTGTTATAACAGGCTGTCGGTTGTCGCATTGACTAATATCTCATCCTATCAGCCGAAAAGTTCATCCGGCTTGCAGGATGAATAGATTTTAGTTTCGTATATATTTAATTAAACCTATTAAAATTTAAGGCTTTAACATAAAGCAAAAAATATTTGGAGGCAGTTATGACTATACAATTAAGCGGCGCCGATTTAACTATTGAAAAACTGGTAAAAGTCGCCAGAGATAATGAAAAAGTGGAACTTCATCCCGAAGCGATCGAGCGGATAAAAAAATGCCGCAAAATGCTGGAAGATAAAATTGAAGCCGGTGAGATAATGTATGGTGTCAATACCGGCATTGGCGAATTCTCCGAGCTTGTTCTCAATGACGATCAGGTCAAAGAGTTTCAGAAATATCTTATTTATAACCATTCGGCCGGTATTGGTGACCCGGCTCCGATAGAATATGTTCGCGGGGCGATGGCCGGAAGAATCAATGTTCATGCACATGGCCAATCAGGCGTCCGCTTGGAGATTACTCAGACGCTGGTGGAGATGCTAAACAAAGGTGTGACTCCGTTCGTTTGCCAGAAAGGGTCGGTCGGCGCCTGTGGCGATCTGGCTCCGATGGCTCAGGTCGCTCTCCTGATGATGGGCGAGGGCAAAGCCTACTATAAAAACGAGCTTCTTCCCGGCAAAGAAGCGATGGCCAAAGCCGGAATCCCAATCCCCGGTTTGAAAGCAAGAGACGGCCTCGCTACCATCAACGGCTCCAATGTTCTCACTGCCATGAGTGCTATCTTGCTATATGATGCCGAAAGATGGCTGAAACAAGCCGAGATCGCAACTGCCATGTCACTTGAAGCGCTCAAAGCAAATATGAAACCTTACAGCGCAAAACTCCATGAAGCTCGCGGTTTCACCGGGGCCATCAGAACTGCCAAAACTATTGCCGATCTTGTTGCTGGGGGAGACTTAGCCGAGAATAAAATCAAATGCAAAATTCAGGATGCTTACTCAATGCGCTCGACCCCTCAGGTCATCGGTGCCGCTTTTGATGCCCTCAATTACGCCCGTTCTCAGGTGGAGATTGAGCTCAATGGCGTTGGCGATAATCCGGTCTTTTTCCCCGATGATAACTTGCAGATCTCCGGTGCTAATTTCCAGGGAACACCGGTCGCCTTGCCAATGGATATGATCGGCATCGCTATCACTATGGTCAGCGTTCTGTCCGAACGAAGAATGAACCGCCTGAACAATCCGGCCCTCTCAGTTGGTCTGCCTGCCTTTTTGACCAAAGGAGCCGGGATGTTTTCCGGTTTGATGCTTTCGCAATACACCGCCGATTCGCTGATCGTCGAACAACGGATTCTATCGGCACCAGCCTCGATTCAATCGATCCCGGCAGCAGCCGATCAGGAAGACTTTGTCTCGATGGGGATGAATACCGCTATCAAAAATTTCCAGATTTATGACAATGCCTGTGGAGTCTTGGGAATAGAGTTTATGGCCGCCGCTCAGGCGCTCGATTTGCGCGATTACAAATTTGGCGTTGGTGTCACCAAAGCCCATGAGGTAGTCCGCCGCCATGTCGATTTTCTTGATATTGATCGGCCGCTTTACCAGGACCATACAGATATGCAAAAATTGGTCAGATCGGGAGAAATTCTGGAGGAAGTCGAAAATGCTATCGGCCCGCTTGACTAAGATTTATTGAACGTTTTTTGGGTAGGACAGACATTCTTGTCTGTCCAAAATAGCACCCGACATTGTGCGCGGCAGACCTCCCGGTCTGCCGTGTAAGTATCACCAAATGGCGAAGAAATTATATGCCGACAAATTTGTAACCTTATTCTCTGAATTACGTCTATTTATATAGATAATTATTTTTCCTAAGGAAAGGATGTCTGTATGAGGACTATTAAATTCCTGTTTGCACTGATTTTGCTTTTTGCCGTTTCTGCTTTCGCCGATTATGAGAATATCCAAATTCTAAGCCTTTCGGCCGATGGTATCGAAGAGCTGGAAATTGATTGCGGCGCCGGTTATTTGCAGATCAAAGGAGTCGAAGGCCTTGCCACTATCGAAGTTGAGGCTGAAATTTATATTGAGGGGATGAAAAAATCCAAAGCGGAAGATTTTATCGAGGACAATATGAATCTGTCGCTTCGGGATAGAGGCAAAACCGCCCGGTTAATCAGCGAATTTGATAATTCCGGTTTTTCATTTGGTCTTTTCACAGGTTATAGATCAGCAGGAATAAATCTGACTATCAAGGTCCCGAAGAATATGATTCTTGATATTGATGATGGATCCGGCGAAATCATTATTGAGGATATCGAAAACGAAATCGATATTAACGACGGTTCCGGCGACATTGAGATAGAAAACGTGATCGGCCGATTGGATATTTCGGACGGTTCCGGCGATTTAAGACTAACCGATACCGAGGGCAACATTCGCCTTGAAGATGGTTCCGGGGAAATTACTTTTGAGAATATCAACGGTAATATCGATATCGACGATGGCTCAGGCGATATTGAGTTTGACAAGATTATCGGTTCAATTGAACTTGATGACGGCTCTGGTGAAATCGATGCCAACGAGATTGAGGGAGATTTCTTTATTGATGATGGTTCCGGCGATATTGATTTAAGAGATGTTACCGGCGATGTTGAAATCGACGATAGTTCCGGAGATATGGAAATTACCAAAATCGGTGGGACCGTGATTGTCGATGATGGTTCCGGGAGCATTCTGATTGATGATGTCAGGGGTGATGTTGAGATTATCGACGATGATTCAGGACGCTGCCGCATTACCAATGTTGATGGCCGCGTCAAAGATTAAGATATTAAGTGCGCGGCAGAT
>JAUVBC010000308.1 GCA_030591405.1 Candidatus Zixiibacteriota bacterium | reverse complement strand
GAAAAATTGAGCCTGAGTTTTCCAATTTCTGCCGCAACTCCAGCGAATTAGTCAGATTACCATTATGACCAACAGCCAGTCGTTGACTGCGGTTAGTTATAAGAAATGGTTGTATGTTTGTCAATGACGAAGCCCCGGTGGTTGAATACCGGGTATGCCCGACAGCATGACGTCCTTTTAACCGATCCAGCACAGCCCGGTCGGAAAAAACATCATGGACCTGGCCCATCCCTTTATAAATATGAACATTGCCATTACCACCGGTAACGATTCCGGCTGATTCCTGGCCGCGATGCTGAAGTGCATATAGTCCAAAATATGTTAATTGAGCGGCCCGCGGAGAGCCGAAAATTCCAAAGATTCCACACTTGTCATTAATCATATCAGCAACGTCCTTATGTCAAAGTTGCGAAAAACGAATTTAAGGCCAAATTCCATCAATGTCAAGAAAGAGATACTTAAATATTTTATCATAATTATGAAATCTATTGCAGATAATTAATTAGTAATATTATAATATAATAGAGAGTCGAGATAAGATGTCGTATCTTATGCAACAGCAGATAGTTACATCGGTGTTTTTGTTCTTGCTAAACCGAGAGATTCTCGAATGTTAAGGCACGATATTTGCGTTAGCCTTATTCGAGGAAAATAATGTATCGAGAATATGACGAAAATAAAGTAATTAAGCAGTTTGAAATATTACGGGATATTGCCGTCCTGTCGGTAGAGTCCGAAAAGATTTCTTTGATTGCCAAAGAGGCTCTTCAGGGAACCGGCAAACTTATCAATCTTTCGGCCGCGACCTTGATGATGTGGGATGCCAAGCATCAGCCGACCATGAATATCTCATATGCCGATTCAGCGATGGAGCGTCAGCTATTACAGGAGTTGGAAACAGAAATATTTGCTAACTTAAGAAAAGAGCGTGAATTGGTTTCGGCTTATGTTTCTTTTGGCGGCAACAAACCGATGTCAACTTTCACCCAGCCGATAAAAATCAGAGATAAAATCTTTGGTGCTGTGATCGGAATTCAAACCGGGCCGGGAAGACTGGTTCGTGATGATTATTTTATTGAGGCTCTGACCTCTGCTTTATCGCTCTCGATTTCGGCAGGTGGAGCAATTCCGGCCACGCAGGATAATGCCGAGGAAATGAAAAAAGAGCGGCTAAATGCAATCATCGAAACCGCCGCGACGGTTAACCATGAAATAAATAATCCGCTGACCGCTGTTCTGGGCAATGTTCAGCTTCTTTTAATGCGCAGCGGCAATTTGGATGAAGAGACAATCAGGAAATTAAAAGTTGTCGAAGAATCGGCGATTCGTATCAAAGAAGTCACGCAAAAACTAATGAAAATATCAAATGACAATGTTACGGAGTACACGTCCGGATCAAAAATGATCGATCTGTCAGATGAAGAATAATTTCGACATTTCCTACTATCCCTACCTCAGCGAGAAGGCCCCGTTTTCAAACGGGGCCTTTATTTTTTTGTGTTATTTGAGAATATCTATCCGATAAGTAATTCTAAATGGTTTGTATTGGCGCAAAGGATGGCAAACCTAAATTGTTCTTGACTTTGCGAGACAATATTGATTGTTTGCGACAATTGTATAAAAATAGCGGGGAGTTTTTCTAATATTATTTGAAATATCCCGACTTATGGAGAAGTGAATGAAAGGTTTAGAATCTATATTCAGGCCAAAATCGGTTGCCGTAATTGGTGCATCGACCCGAAAGGGGACAATCGGCCATGAAATATTGCATAATATTATTATTAATGAATTTAATGGTAAAGTCTTTCCGGTTAATCCCAAAGCGAGTGTTATCCATTCGATAAAATGTTATTCGACCGTTCTTGATGTTCCCGATGCTGTTGATCTGGCCCTTGTTATTGTTCCCAGAGATGCCGTTGCGGCGGTAGCCGAGCAATGCGGACAAAAGGGAGTTAAGGGACTGGTTGTTATCTCAGCAGGTTTTAAGGAAGTTGGTGGCAAAGGGATCAAGCTGGAAAATGAAGTTGTTGAAATCTGTAAAAAATATGGAATGCGGATGATCGGCCCCAACTGTTTTGGGATTGTCAACACCGATCCCGAATACAGTCTCAATTGCACCTTTGGAAAAACCAAAGCTTTGCAGGGGAAAGTCGGTTTTATTTCCCAATCCGGTGCTCTTGGCGAAGCGATTATGAATCATGCTTATGAACTTGGACTCGGTTTTTCGATGTTTGTCTCAATCGGAAATAAGGCTGACATTTCAGCTAATGAAATATTAGAATTCTGGAAAGACGATCCTGATACTAAAGTGATTCTTCTGTATCTTGAGAATTTTGGAAATCCCAGAATATTTACAAAAATTGCACGTGAAATTTCTCGCCACAAACCGATTGTTGCGGTAAAATCTGGCCGAACCCGCCAGGGAGCCATTGCGGCCTCGTCGCATACCGGAGCGCTGGCCGAACTTGATGTTGGTGTTGATGCTCTATTTGATCAGTGTGGCGTTATGCGAGTTTCATCGGTTGAAGAACTTTTTGACGTTGCCCGTGCACTGGCCAACCAGCCGATTCCAAAAGGTAATCGGGTCGCTATCGTTAGTAATGCCGGTGGACCGGGGCTTCTGGCGACCGACGCTTTGGTTAACCTCGGAATGAATGTTGCACCGTACACAGGTGTCACCAAAACCAAACTGAAAAAAGCGATTTCCGGGCTTGGCAATGTTAACAATCCTCTTGATCTGGTCGCCGGAGCCGGAGGGAGTTCCTTTCAAAAAGCTCTGTCTTTATTAAAAAATGATAAAAATTTTGATTCAATTATTCCGATATTTGTACCCCCGGTTACAATCAATCAATTAGAAGTTGCCAAATCGATTCATGAAGGTATTAAGGGCACCAAAAAAACCGTTTTGGCCTGCTTTATGGGGGCCGGTGAAGGTTCCGAAGGTGTTAATTATTTAAAACAACATGGTATTCCAGTCTATATTTTCCCAGAGGCAATCGCCAAGGCACTTTCTCAAATAGATATTTACCGTCGCTGGCTGGATCGTCCCCGATATGAATTCAAAGCATTCAAGGTGAATAAAAAACGGGTAGAAGAAATTATTGAAGAGGCCATAAACAACCGCGACGAAGCAATTGTCGGTGAATCGGCTTTGGAGATTCTGACCAGTTATGGTATTCCGGCGGCTATGGGCAAAATAGCGAATTCTGAAAAAGCGGCCGTTT
>JAUVBC010000143.1 GCA_030591405.1 Candidatus Zixiibacteriota bacterium | reverse complement strand
GAGCATCGTCCCTGGTTTGACACCACACTAAAAATGTCATCATACGGGTTGTATCTGCTGTTGGCGGAAGATTTTCTCCCTCAAAAAGATCATATACGGTTATTCGTGTGTTGTAGGTCCAGTTAACCGAAGAGTCAACAACATAAGAATTTAGTGATGATAAATTGGTCAACCGGCCATATTCAGTGCTATCCAATGCCAGCGAGTCCATTTTTGGATCGATACCCAACATAGCATCATTCCAAAAACCATAAGGATTTCCGCCCAACATTTCATTCACCGGGAACAAATTCCAGACTGTGTCAATGGTAGTGTCCGGACCAACAATTGTAGTATCAAGGCGACTGAAATAGCGAAGGGTATCGCCGTGTTGGAAAAAGTCACCATATAGATCAACAAATGTTTCGGTAATATAGGTCGTATCAATTACATCCTTGAGAGAATCATTGAAGGGACCAAAAACCTTCCAGCGATATTCAAAAGGAGGCGGGTTCCGAGGATAATCAACTCTATCACTGCCACTAAAATTAACGGTTAAACCTTCAAGTATCCCCTGCCTTTCGGAAGTTGCATTAATATATGGATCTCTGTAACCTTGAACATCAACTGAAGTATTTGGAAAATGGTTATTTTTGGCGAACGACCGATATACAATATTAGATCTATCTCCTTTATTATCAACCGCCATAAGAAAAACATAAGAAGTTACATAAATTCTGACAGGGTCGCTTATGTCAGCCGACATCTGAATTCTGGCATTAGTGCCAGTGTTATCAAGTTCGACCTTGATTCCGGTCCATACTTCACTCATATCGTCCATTGGCAATCCTCCGCCAGCCAAAAAGACATCAGGATCGCTGCCAACATCAGCAAGTCTCACGACAGTATAATAAAAAGAGTCAATAAAACCATCAACATCGGTCCCATACCAATAAAGTGTGGTATCCGATGAAAATAGCGCATCCACTACCGGAATATTGACAAAGTTAACAACAGGCTTAATATTAGTACGCACCGGACCTTTAATATCTCTTTCACAACCTGTGAAAACTACTAACAAGCCTATTATTAACAGGGGAATTATGACAAAATACTGTCTCATTCCATTCCTCCATTATTTTTAGAATCATATTTTATCATAATTAAAACCCAAGACCTATTGAAAAACGGTGAACCTGAGTTAAATAACCAAAATCCTGATAAGCGTAATCAACTGCCAGTTCAATCTCTTCTCCAACCGGTAGACGTAATCCCGCTCCGGCGGTAAGCCCATCCGAATCATAATTAAATCTCTCGCCAATCCTAAGGCTGAATTTATCCTGGAACCAATATTCGGCACCGAAATTATATTTTTCAAGATTATCCGCAGGATGATTACCATCGGCACCCAATATTAGTAAGTGCGAATCGGAACTAACTAAATCAATTGAGGCCCCAAATTTAAAATTCATTGGCAATGGAAATGGTCTTGCATTGTCGATATCATACTTAAAATCCGGTCCAAAATTTGTGATAGCCATTCCAATTTTGAAATTTTTGTATCCGGAATTATAACAGGTTCCAACGTCAGCAGCCCAGCCCGAAGTCGTCTCCAACCACAGCCCTTCATGAATAAATTTGGCAGTAATTCCAAGCGAGAATTTATCCGTTAAAAAGCGGCCATAACTTATTGAAAATGCAAAATCGCCTGCTGAGAAATACTGCTTGTCACCATTGCTGTCAGCAGCATAAGGATAGAAGTAGTCAGTAAGTTCAATATCGCCCGTATTTAATGAATAAATACCAAAACCAATAACCCCATTGAGGGCTTCCATTGGAAGAACCAGAGCGGCAAACTCATAATTGATACCTGCCGGCATTGATATATGAGTAAACATAACCTCTCTGCCATAGACATAAGGCAGTCCGGCCGGGTTATAATAAACAGCGGAAGCATCGGTTACGCCGGCCGTAAAGGCCTCGGCCATACCCATAGCCCTGGCCGACACGCCAAGTTCAAGGAAATTCAAACCGGTTGTACCAACTTTAGCTTGCGAATAAACAAGTGAGGGGAGCATCAATAGTATCACCAGGCCAAGCAGACCCAAGTGATATTTTCTATGCCTCATAATATTATCTCCTTCAAAATATTAAATGCTATTATCAAATTAAATACTCACCTGCAAACCGAGCTTGATTTGGCGTCCATAGGTCCAGTTAAATGGATCGTTATCAAACTCTGTTCCACCTTTTACATTATAACTATCTGACTGCCGTGTATCGGCTCTGCCGGTATTAGAATAGACACCTCTGGTATTCTTAGTATCCAGAAGATTATCAACCCAGACAATAAAACGCCAATTCAAGTCAACCAGTTTAAAATATTTCTCAAATTTTACATCAAAATTCATACGGCCCGGTGAACGCAATGAATTTTCCTGAATATCCAAACCTGATTCAACGCTAATATTCGGATACCTGCTTCCAGGGGTAAACGGCCGACCGGTTTCAAACGATCCCTGAACTGAGAAAGTCCATCCACTCGGGATACTAATTCCGAAAAGACGCGGTTTCATCGAGAACGGGACAACCAACTGAATACCGCAATTAAGCTGATGCCTGACATCTGTATCCAGCGGCTTCTCAGAAAGCGATTCACGATTCAGATAAAAATCGTCCCAATAGGTATCTCTTGTTTGGGATTGCTTTCCATAGGCAAAAGCATATGTATAGTTGACCATGCCATTAATAAGACGACCGCCTCTTTTTTCAATGGTCATCTCAAATCCGCGGCCTCGCCCATAATCACGATTTTCATATCGTTGCACCACCAAAGCACCGCCACCAAGCCTGATGTTGGCGCTATTAATTTTATCGAATTCGTCTTTGAAATACCCTGAGAGATCGATAGTATAATCCTCTGTCATGGCATATTTAATTCCGAATGAATATTGAATGGTTTTAATATAATCGAGATTATAGTTACCAACAACATCTCTGGTAGTTGTGGAGGTTGTATTCCTACTAAACATATAAGTATATGAAGGCAACTGGTAAAAATGTCCGTAATTAAAGTGGACTTTGGCCTTATCTGAAATAGGATAGGAGAAACCCATTCGCGGAGAAATCCTGTTACGATCGCCATAAATAACACCGCTTCCAAGATCATCCTGACGAGCAATACTTTCAAGACCTGCTGTCTGAATAAAATAGTCATATCTAAATCCAAGACTGGCAATCATTGATCCATATTCGAGATTATCCCGAAGATAGATTGTTCCACTCCATGGCTCATAATCATAAAAATCTCTTAACTCACCAATTCCCGGGAAGATACCACCATCATCACGACCGGTATAGGGTTGTTCCAAAGAGCGAATATCCTGTTTGATCAGATGCTCTTTTTTTAATTCCACACCGCCCTTCAATTCATGATTCCCAAGCTGCAGATACATTCTGCCTTCCAATGAAGTTTGTTCAACACGGCGATGATGCCAGACGGTCACTCCCTCATAATTACCAACGTTCAGGAAATTCGTCGAACCGCCGTAATCATAAACCCCATTGCCGTTAACATCGGTAAAAGGTTCACCAACGTCATATTGATAATTCCTGCCATCAAACAGACCGTTTCCATTATAGTCAATATATGGAATACCTGGCTGCCAGAGTCGATTATCCGGAACCGTATATAGAGAATTTCGATCCAAATCCTGATTAATTGCTTCATCGGCTGACATAATAAAGATGTCAATACCCTGGTCATAAATACCATTATGATTAACATCGGTAAACGGCTCACCCAAACTCTGGTCACCATCGATATATGGCTCTGCATCATGCTCATTGATTACATCTCTTCTTTCGTAATCATATTCGCCATTGCCATTGGTATCGGTAAGGTAATCACCGGCATCCCATTGTCCATTCCCATTCAGGTCAATATAAGGCTCTCCCTCAGGTGTTCGCCCACTATTAAATCTAAAATCTGGAAATGTTGTGTAACCGCCCTGGGCATTGTTCTGAAGTGGTAAATACCAAAAACCAATATCGGGTCCGGCATTTACATAATAAGAAGCATATCGACCTAAAACCTTATCCACCAAAAGCGGATTTTGAAAAGTATACGTATATGCCGGCGAAGAAAGATCGCGGCCATAAGTCATCGAGTCCGGGAAAATATTTATAACTGGCTCAGGAGCATCATATGTCCCATTGCCGTTTCTATCTTCGAATCTCTCAAATTCACTGTATTGCAGAAAATCATCAGGATCCATACCTTTTCCCGGGTTATTTGGATCACCCGGCTTCCAGGAAACATCACGACTGTAATACGATGCTTTAAAATAATAATGCATACTCTTGGAAAGCTGATGAGTCAACTCCATTGCATACGATTTCCATTTTGTCTCGCCAATTGGAGCTGTGTTTGGAGAATAACGATACTGCCAGTCACCATTGGCCCCCATATAAGACTTGGAGAAACTCGTTTGACGATTAATATTAGATTTATATGAAAAAACCAATTTCATATTACTTATCGGCTTCATCATTACATTGGCATTAATTGTATAGTCGTTATACTGTCTTTCCGGAACATCAATTCCAAACAGACTAAATGAACTATATTTCTTAGGTTGTGTCGGCGAAGCGTAGTCATCATAGCTGTAAGGGGTCCCTGTCTTGGTAACCTCGGCAAAGAAGAAATAAGTAACATCTTTATCTTCAAGGAAATTCAATCCAAGAGCAGGAAATATTTTCTTAGTGAAAATTGGATCAGGTCCACTTAAGGTGAAATAAGCATGATCATAATTTTCAGAATATGTATTCAAGTCATGACTACCAAAATCATCAGTGATAAATTGGAATGTCATGTTGGTTTTTTCAGTTGAACCAGTCTGAGTAGTGATCTGAATAATTCCGGAAAGAGCATTACCATACTCTGGATCAAAACCATCTTTGATAATACTGATTTCCTGAATTGAACCTGAAGTCAACGATAATCCCAAATTAACCGGGCCATAGCCGCCCAAAGGATCGCCAATGGTGACACCATCAACGATATAAGCAACCTCACCGGCACGGCCGCCACGGATAACAATTTCGCCTTCATTGGTTGTCACAACACCTGCGGTCTGCTGAATTAATTCATCCACATTCTGAACCGGCATTGTTTCAATTTCTTTTCTGCTAATGGACACTTTGGTGCTGGTTACATATTTATCAATACCTTTTTTTGTGCCAACCACTCTAATAACCTTGTCAAGATCCTCTACATTTGTACCCATTTTAACATTTTGTTCGGTGGTAACATCGGTAACAACCTCAACATCAGAAACCACGACGGTGTTATAGCCCATTGATGTAATTCTGAGTTCATACTTTAATGGCGGAACCATTGTAATCAGGAACTTTCCATCAGGGTCAGTCATGGCACCCATTGAAGTACCAACAACCAGAACCGACGCTCCTGGAATAGGGTCGCCTGTTGTTTGATCGGTGACAATGCCTTTTATTTTCCCAGTGTTTCCAGCCTGGGCAGTGAAGGAAAATGACATAAAGATTGTTAATATTGCGGTGAAGAGAATTAATATTCTCGTCAATCTTTTCATTCCCTTATCCTCCTTATAATAGAATCACTTTGTTTTTGCTATGTTTACAATATTTCAATTTAAATATATTTATCTTATTAATTTTTTATCAGGAAATGATTGAGTGTGAGGAAAACTCAATCCTTACCAAATGTCTTACCAATGTTGCCCTACTTCTCCAATCTGCAATAGATTTCCTACTTTACATTAAAGCAAAATACCCAATAGTTCCCGCCCAAGTCAAGCGATTTTTTCCCTTTTTCAAATTATAAGACCTTATTAACTTCATATATAACACAGACTAATTTTATCCGCTGTTTGTTTAATAATTAAAAAATAAATAATATGTTATTTTAAATTAATTTTCTTGTCAGGAAACAAATTTCCCTATGGAGTTCCCTATTAACTGTCTGTTCAGTCAAATTGATCTTCAGATTTTCTGAAAATTTTTCAGGGAATAATAATCGAAACTGATCAATCGTATAATCATACGAATTGGCGCTATCTTTGCTTTTCGGAGCACTATCAGCCTCATCGCTCTGTCCGATAGCCAGGCAATCACTGATTCCATTGATTTT
>JAUVBC010000125.1 GCA_030591405.1 Candidatus Zixiibacteriota bacterium | reverse complement strand
CCTCTATTTAGATATTATACGATATAATCAGAAATTATCAACAGTTTTTTTTGCCTTTTGTTTTTATTTTTTTATATACAGGCATAATCTTCTCTGGGACAATGACTTATTAAATTTACTGTTTTTGAGACTGAAGCAAAACATCCAATTTGCAGACAATAATTTGTCTAAAACCCTTGAATTTTCAAAAAAAATATTATAGATTTATTCTCAGGCAAGTTGGATTATAAAAGGCAGTTTATAAAAATTGGCCATAAGTATTAATTCCCACATGTAAAGGAGATTTAAATATGGGGAAAAAATCTGTTACACTAATGATCCTGCTGGTTGGCATTATCTGGCTGGCAACGTCGCTGGTTTTTGCGCAGAAGATCAAAATCGAGAAACTTGATGATCTTCCGCGACATACCTACAAGCTTGATGTTAAAGCGGTAGAACTTTTTGACAATGATGAGGCCTTGATGAAGCTGGCCCACGCACTTCAAAAGGACCTTGAAGATGATCTCGAAAAATATGAAATAACGGATAAGACTACGCTCAAAGATTACTATGTTAATCTTGGGGCTATTGCGATGCTGGATAAACGTTATGATGATTATCTGAAATATTATGAGATGTCCAACAAGCTCGAAGAGAAAGAAGCTTCGCGGCTGACCGCCGGGCTTTTTACCCGCTCATATATAACCGCAGTTCGATCTGGCGCAGAAGAACTATCGAAACCTATCAAAGATGAGTATAGTCGGCTTGTGAATGTTCTGCCTTATGATATTGTCGGGGATGATCTAAAATCAGCCAAAGCAAGAGCAGAAATGCTCAGTCGCAACTTGTTGGAGGGTATCGTCAGCTCACGCATCCAGCCGCTTCTTGACAAAAGTGGCAATGTGATGAGCAAAGATATAGCCAAACAGCTTGTGGGGATAGGCTATTCGGTTCGTTATTACCTTATTTACAAACATATTCTTGTCGAGGTCCTCGATGCTTACCTCAAGGCCAATGAAGTTGATAAGCCGGATATATGGGCAGAGCGAGAGGTTACCCTTGAGGCGGGAGAAAGTAATACTCCGGTAATTATCTGTATCTGGGATTCGGGTTCCGATTTGGAAATATATAAGGACAAGCTCTGGATGAACAGTAAAGAAACCCCGGACAATGGTATCGACGATGATAACAATGGATTTATCGATGATGTTCATGGGATTGCTTATACTTTACACTCTGATAAAACTACCGATTTGCTCTACCCTATTGGCGATGTGAAAAAAGACCGACCTCGTCTTCAGCGGCTTATGAAAGGTCTCTCGGATTTACAGGCCAACATCGATAGCGACGAATGCACTGAAGTGAAGAAAAATATGGGTAGCTTAAAACCGGAGGAAGTCCAGCCGTTTATTGAAGATATTGGCAAATATGGCAACTATGCACACGGAACACATGTGGCGGGGATAGCACTTCGCGGTAATCCCTACGCAAAGCTTCTTACCTCGCGTTTGACGTTTGACTACCACATGATACCTGAAGAACCTACAATAGAACAGGCAGTCAAAGATTCTGCCGCCACCATTGAAACGATACAGTATTATAAGGATAATGGGGTAAGAGTAGTTAATATGAGTTGGGGAGGAAGTCTGGCCGGAGTAGAATCTGCTCTTGAGGCCAATAACGCCGGTGGAACTCCCGAAGAGAGAAAAGCCCTGTCGCGGAAAATATTTGAGATTGGCAAAAGCGGCCTATACGAGGCCATTAAGAATGCACCGGAAATCCTATTTGTTACTTCTGCAGGAAATGCCGATAGCGACGTGAGCTTTGAAGAATTTATCCCCAGCGGGTTTGATCTGCCGAATATCATTTCAATCGGTGCTGTCGATCAGGCTGGAGACGAAACCAGTTTCACAAGTTTTGGCAAGGTAGATGTGTATGCCAATGGATTCGAGGTTCAAAGCTATGTTCCTGGTGGTGATGAGATGAATCTTAGTGGGACATCACAGGCATCGCCTAACGTAACCAATTTGGCGGCAAAGCTTTTGTCAATTCGCCCCGATCTTACGCCGACAGAGTTATGCAAATTAATTATCGATACTGCTGACGAGAAAATAGCAGGAGAAAGAAAAGTACTGTTGCTCAACCCGGCGAAATCGTTTGAGCTTCTGGAACAAATGAAATAAACAATATTATTCCAAAAAATTAGGGCGGAACCGCTAATCGGTTTCGCCCTTGTGTATTAACTATTTAATTGATGTAGTTATAAAAAGTCGGCAACCTAAGGTTTGCCGACTTTCTCAATATTACAATATTTTTGTTGTTGCTGCCAAATAAATCAAATCACTTCAGTCAAAGTTATTATAACAGTATCTCCATCAACTGCTGTTAGTGTTAAAATATTTCCACTAATTACCCAGGTTCCATCGAAATTAACTCGAGGTGTAATTGATATCCCATTTGCAGATGTTGCAGTTACAATCAAATGTGTACCATTTATTGTCAATGTTCCGCTTTCAGTATAAAGGGTGTCATTTGACGCGTCTAGCTCAACAACATCAAATGTAGAGTTTTCATTAAAAGTGGAATGCAAATCAACTGTTCCTGGCGAACAATCGAAAAAGTCTGCCACATTTTCATCTGCACCATTAATAGTTACAGCCGTATGTGACCAGATTGCAAATAATTCAGAGGTATCCGGGCCCACAATATCGTCATCACTATCACAGCCAACTGCCAGAAGAAGCATAGTTCCGAGCAAAAGAGTTAAAAAAAGATTAGTTAATTTGGTGTTCATTTCTGTCCTCCAATTTGATGTTTGTTCCTTTATGTCCCTTTGACATTTAGTTTATACTTTTTATCGGACAATATGGGGCAATTATCAGCAATAATATTATTTTATTTTTATAGGTTTGAAATTTATCAATAAGAATGAGACGCGTTTCTAAATTATTACTACTATTTTAAGTAACTTCGTGTGGCAAAACCTTCGCAATGATGATCAATAAAAAAGGCAGGTGTTTATGACACCTGCCTTGATTGAGAAGTCTGGGAGTAAAATATATTATAAAAATTATATCATACAAACGCTGCAACCGTTTCGTACACTTTCTTCTCGGCTTGCTGCCAGTCATCGGTATCGGCACCATGTAATCCACCCCGTTTGACATAAATCGAATAGGCGATTTCTTCAATAAGGTGTTTGACCTGCTCATAATTATGAGGTCCCAGGATAGCAACAATTTCATAAGAATCTTTGGTTTTGATGGTCATACGAAAATCATGGCCCAGATTATCTTTTTCGACAATTATCCGTTCCGGATCTTTTATTGTCAGAATCGGTTCGGCAACATTAAAGGCATCACCTCGTCCGGCAAAAAACTGGATACCTTCGATAAACCGTCCCTTTTTCTCAAGCGCCAGACCGATAAATGGTCGGTTTTCGAGAGAGATTTCTTTATTTGTGTTCGACTCTTTATATGTAATATAAACCTGGCGGTATTGATTTTCGGCGTTGAATTTTCTTAAAAACTGTGCCCACTGGCCTCTTCTGATTTCTTTGATCATTTTCTCCTCCTCGAACATCGCAATTTCAGGGATATCCATATCAGTTTGAGATAGAGTCCATCAGTATATATTTCGGCAAATTGGCGTTTTATATTTATAAATTATGAAAATATTGTTCAAAATGTATTTTTTTTGCATTTTTGAGGTTATTTTGAGACCAATTCGATAATCGGCGCTTCGGTAGGGCACCCCAGCCGGAAAGGGAGCCAGTGCCCGATTCCGGAGGAGACATACATTTGAGCTTTATCGATGCTGTATTCGCCCCATAAGTAGCTGTCCGGACTGAAGTTTTCAAAGAAACTCCGGTCACCCAAACCCATCTGCCCGCCATGCGTATGTCCTGCTAAAACAACATTTATCCCCAGTTCAGATGCCCTGTCGAACGCTTCCGGGCGATGCGACATCAGGATTTTGAAAGAATCGGAAGGCGCATTTTCCATCGATTTGTCGATACTTTTATTCAAAGTTGTAACATAATCACCGTGCATACTGCGGGGATCATCGGCTCCGGCAATATATAAAGATTGGCCATTTACATTAATAGTCTGACCCGCTCCAATCAAAAGCGGCACCGGCGAATCTTTATGAATCTGCTTAAATCGTTCGATTCCGCGATAATATTCATGGTTACCGGTCACGGCAAAGACTCCATACGGTGCCCCGAATTCGGATACCAATTTTAGTGTTTCCGGAAGCAATTCGAGCTCATCGGCAATGTCACCGGTCATCAGAATCAGATCAGGGCTATATTGTCGGGCCGTATGCAGAATTTCCTCGATATGTCCAACATGTTTATAGATACCAAGATGTGAGTCGGTTATATGCAATATTCGCAGGCCGTTTAATTGTGACGGGAGATTCTCAAAAGCCATTTTTCGAATATAAACTTTGGTTTCTGAAAACGAACCAGCGATTCCACCTGAGCCAAGAGATAATGAAATCAGTGGTAGGGCGGCGGCGGTCCCTTTTAAAAATAGGCGGCGATGTTCGTTGATTTTTTCTGTACAGTTGGGCGCTGTTTTATCTTTGGTCTCTTTTAGAAAGCGTCTTTTTTTTCTTTTTTCAATCCATCGGTTGCTTAGATTCAAAAGGCCCGATATCGGCAGGGAGATTATTAAACCCAGAAGTAAAATAAGAATAGTTGTTGTCATCACGGCGCCAGTTTGAGCGAGCCATTCGATTTCGTGGGCCATTCCCAAAAACCATAAAATGTCCGATATTATACCGGCAATCGGCAGCATGATCGAGCCGTATTTTATCGGTTTATATCGCCACCACTCCTTGTTTAAGACCCTGATTAGCAGAATTTCTATCAGGCCGATCACAACCATTGACAATACGGCAAAAAATATCGGGTAAAAAACTCTCATGTTTTATTATACGGGAAATTTGTTAAAAAGGTCTTGATTTTTGAATCAATTATATTGTATATTCTTATAAAGAAGCCAAAAACAAAAAGGCTCCGTTGGGGGTGGCGCAATTAACAAATAAGGCGCCTGAGATTATACCCCCCTAACCTGATCCGGGTAATACCGGCGTAGGGAAACGGGAACAATAGTAGATTCCTTTTATCCGCCGGTACGGGTTTTCAAAACGGGCGGATTTTTTGTTGATGGTAATAAAGAAAGGAGTCTGTTATGAGATTTTTTCATTTCAATCTACCTGTATTAATAATCCTGTTATTTGCATCTGCAACTGCCGCGACTTTTAAGGGTCAGGTTGTAGACCAGAATGGTTTTGCTATCGGAGGGGTAAATATCCAAACCGATATTCCGACTCTTTATACGGTTTGCGATGAAAACGGTAAATTTGTTTTTGAGACCGGCGATCTGGTACCTACCTATTTAACCTTCAGCCATATTAGTTTCCAGCCAAAAATGATTTCAGTTACCAATGATCAATCAACGACGATGAATATTATTCTCGATCCGGCGGTCTATCCGGGCCAAAATATCAGGGTGACATCCGAACGGGCAGAATCGAGATTATCGCCGATCAGTTATTCTGATTTTTCCAACAAAGATATTGAACGGGATTATTTGATTAGCGAGCTTCCGCTGCTTTTGGAAACGACTCCGAATCTTTATTCGTATGCAGACGCTGGTGGCGGTCTGGGTTACAGCTATATAAAAATCCGCGGTTTTGATGATAAACGAATTGCCGTTTATATAAATGGAATCCCGCTTAACGATCCCGAGGATCACGCCACCTATTTTGTAGATATCCCTGATTTTGCCGCTGAGATCTCTGATATCCAGGTACAGCGTGGGGTTGGCAATTCGCTTTATGGTGATGCATCTTTTGGCGGGTCGGTAAATATCACTTCATCCAGTTTGGAGCGACCTCGTAAAATATCGATAACAACCGGATACGGACAATTTTCGGCGAGTCATAATTTTGTTTCGGAAATGCGCAAGCAATCGGTTGAGTATTCATCGGGATTGATTGACGGACGTTGGTCAATGGCGGGGCGTTATTCAAAAATGTATAGTGGTGGATATAGAGAGAATTCATGGTCCGATAGCCGGGCCTATTATTTTTCAGTATCACGGCTTGATGCGAAAATGACGACCACCATCAATATTTATGGCGGGCCGATGAAAATGCATCTGGCTTATTATGGAGTTGATCGGGGGACGTTGTCCAATAATCGCCGTAGTAACAGCGCATATGGACTTGATTATGAAAATGCCACCGATAATTTTGATCAACCGCACTATGAACTTCATAACACATTCTCCTTGAGCGAAGATGTACAGTTTAAAAACACTCTTTATTATATTCGTGGTAAAGGGTACTATGAGCAATTTAAAGAAAAGCGGGATTTTGATGAGTACAATATTCCAGTTGAGAATCTGGCCGACCCGAGTATAACCGAGGTCGATCTGGTCAGACAAAAATGGGTAACCAAAAATCAATACGGCTGGAATCCGCGGTTTGACTGGGACTACGACAAAGGTAAGGCAACTTTCGGCGGATCGTTTTATTATTTTAACTCCGAACATTGGGGGCAGGTGGTCTGGGCGGAGAACCTCAGCGGTGATATCAATCCGCGCAATCGATATTATGAATATTTCGGGAAGAAAACTTTTGCGTCGCTCTACGCTCTGAATTATTTATACTTTTCTGATAACATACGTCTGATG
>JAUVBC010000109.1 GCA_030591405.1 Candidatus Zixiibacteriota bacterium | reverse complement strand
GTATATGCCCAGACCGCATCTTTTAATAAGCCGTCGATCAAACTTCTTGAGTCGCTTGAATTCAAACTTGACGGAACCCTGAGGCAACATCATTATTATAAGGGTGACCTTTATGATGATCTGGTTTATTCGCTATTGAGATTTGAGTACGGCCCGCCAGAGTAATAATCGTCGTTTTGTCAAAGAGTTATCATGTCCGGTTCGTATATACTATAACATCAGTCAAGGAGAAGTAATGAAGGTAAATGATATTTTGGAAGCCAAAGGTAGAGATGTCTTTTCAATCGAACCTGACAGCACGTTAAAAGATGCCATGGACTCAATTATCAACAACAAAATCGGCGCACTGCTTGTTATGGAAAAGAAAGATTTTGTTGGTATCATCTCGGAACGAGATCTGATTCGCGAGTTCCACAAATCCGGCGGAGATGCTCTTGAAAAAAAGGTCGGCGAAGTTATGACGACCAAAATAGTGGTTGGGATTCTTGAAGATGATATTGAAGAAGTCGAGGCGTTAATGACCGAAAACCGATTTCGACATTTACCGATAATGCATGATGGAAAAGTCGTTGGTGTCGTTTCGATTGGAGACGTCGTAAAAATGCTGGCTGCCAATCGAGATTCTGAGAATCGGTATCTAAAAGATTATATTGAAGGAAAATACCCGGCTTAATCTATTACGACTGTTTTATTTGACCATAATCTCTATTTCTCTTTATAAAATTCACATTTATCAACCGTCCGGTCTTTGCTGTTAAATTTTTGAACAGTCTGCCGATATCTATTTTATAGACAAAAGATTATTAGGTTAATCATTTATAGGATCGAAATCTAATAAATGGAGTTATAAAATAGGTATGACCTTCAGATTTGACCCTCCCAAATTAGTTGATAATGATTACAAGTTATCGCAATCAGTAAAATCAAGAAATCTGTTCAAACCGGACGGATTAATCACACGTCAGGATCGGGAAACCAGAAATTGTCACAAAAGCTATATTATCTGGCTGACCGGTTTGAGTGGTTCCGGAAAATCGACAATCGCCAGAGAGCTGGAAAGAGTCCTGTTTGAAAAGAATTATCAGGTGATGATCCTTGACGGCGATATTGTTCGTTTTGGATTAAACTCTGATTTAGGATTCTCTCTTGAAGATCGCCAGGAAAATATCAGACGGATCGGCGAGGCGGCCAAACTGCTGATGGAAGCAGGGAATATTACGATCTGCGCTTTTATCTCACCATACAACAACGACCGAGATAAAATTAGAAAGATTGTTCCTGATGGTGATTTTATCGAGACATTTATCGATTGCCCCCTGGAAGAATGCGAGCGACGCGATCCAAAAGGTTTATACAAAAAGGCTCGAAGCGGACTTATCAAAAATTTTACCGGGATCGATGATCCCTTTGAATTACCGGAAAAGCCGGAAATAAAAGTCAATACGCAAGAGCTGTCGGTTGAAAAATCGGTTGATAAGATTCTGACATATTTATCGGAGCAGAATTATTTTCAGCAGCCAAACGAGTCTCGCGAATTAAGTTTGAAATAGAGGAACCTAAATGAATATCGCTACCAAGAAAAAAACTATCACGATGGAAGAGTTTCTCAAATATGAGATGTCGACCAATCCTGCGGTTGAGATAGAAGATATCTCTTTTCCCAATCCGATTATTATTGGCGGCTGTGGTTCCAGCGGCACGACTCTTTTGAAAACGATGCTTGACTCACATAAAAATATCGCCTGCGGGCAGGAGATCGCGCTTTTTGACCGCCCCAGATTATATCAAATAGAACTGGATGAACTTTATCAGATGTTCACCACGCAGAAATTTGACGAGATCAATAAAGAGCAGGTCTTCCCTCTGTTTACTAAAATTGGCAGTAATTTTGGTCTGTTTATTCCCAACACCGGAAAACAGTATCATAATTTATCTACAATAAAAACCATCTTTGAAAAATCAGAAAATCTCAAGCATTTTTTTGATCTGTTTTTTTCCAACTGGGCAAATGCTCAGGGTAAAAATCGCTGGGCGGAAAAAACTCCCAATAATGTTTATTGTATTGAGGAGATACTCGATTTCTTTCCCGATTCCAAATTTGTGCATATTATCAGAGACGGCCGTGATGTTGCCTTGTCGCTTTATCAGGGACGCGAATTCCCGATGCCAAATGCAATTTTCCGATGGCTCTCGGCGGTTGAAGCCGGGATTCGGTTCAGAAGTAATCCGAGGTATTATGAATTGAAATACGAAGATCTGATTCTGGACACCGAGAACAGTCTTAAGAGATTAATGGAATTTCTCGAAGAAGAGTACGATCCTGAAATGTTAAATTACATGGACAAGGGTAAATCCAATCCGCTTAACTACGGTACAACACCGATATTTTCAAATAAAATCGGTAAATGGAAAAAAGACGGGATCGACCCGGCAATTCTGCGAACCTTTGATCTTACATTAACCGACATGCTCAAAAAAGTCGGCTACGAATTATAATCTTACAAGAAACTCATCTATTTAAATAGATTCCCCATAGGGGGATAATTTTGATATTATTCAAATATAGAAAATAGCTATTTTTTGCGGACGATGGCTATTATTCCCTCGGCCTGGTATGGGGACTGATTGATGACCTTTTCAAACTTTTGACCAAAGAGATCATCGCCCGGCCAGTAGTACATCAGGTGCCGGGTAACATCAAAACCATGTTTATTTAAAATGGTCGTTAATGTAATCAGTGAGAAATAACAGTTATGATCGGGGTGAACCAGTTCCACACCCTGTGATAATATTTCTGTTATCCTATATGAGAAACTGTTGGGTGTACTAATTAATATCTCACCGTCAAAATGACACGAACATAAATTATCAAGAAACAAACCAAAATTACTCAGATGCTCAACAACCTCGGGGATCACGATAACATCGACATCTTTGGTCAGCGCTATCAATCTCTCTTTATCAATTTCGACATTGACCGTTTCAACATCGTATCCTTCATTTTTGAGAAGTTGTATACCGTCGTTGTCGATATCAATACCGATTAGTTTTTTAGCTACTTTATATATTTGATGGTGCAGATAATTGTTCTCGGCAATTCGTTTTTTCATCATCCCGGAATCGACACATCCGATATGAAGCACTTTTTTATCCCGGCAAAAATCGACCGTATAAACTTTGCGATTATTAACGATCTGAACTTTTTGCGGCAATGGTTGGAGAAAATTAATAGACTCGTCTGATTTAGGTTTTTCGTCAGATTCGGCTGGTTTTTGTTCTGCCACTTCCTGCCAGCTTTTAAGATTTAATGAAGAGCCAGATGATTTTGATTTTGTTGTCTCTCCCCTTTTTTCCAAAAGTGAGAGCATAAAATTTTCAATTTTGGGGAGTTGCTTTTCGGTATTAAAATTCTCTTCAACATAGTTGCGGTAAACCGATGAATCATAATCTGGAGATTTTAGAATCGAGATAAATTCTTCAATGGTGTTAAAAACAAGTTCTTTTGGAAAAATATCCGCAGCACCACGCCAATTATGTATCAGCGGTTTGACCCCGCAGGCCATCGCTTCAATGATATTATTAGGGCAGCCTTCCCATGGCGAGGTTGAGATGACATAATTCATATCACTTAAAAATTCGGGGATATCTTTAACCCATCCGTGATAGATTATGTTTTTCTCCAGCGACATCTGAGAAATCAAATGTTTCGTGTAATGTTCAAACCGCTCGCCCTGAAATTCACCGGCAATATGAAAACAGTATTCGGGATCTGACTTGACCGCTTCGTTGATACACTGCAATAGCAGTTCGATCCCTTTTTTGGCATTAAGATAACCGACATATCCGATATTTTTCCCGTGATTTTTTTTATGGAACGGATAATTATCCAATTCAACAGAATTATAAATAGTTGTCTGCGGGACAGCTTTCAACTGTTGCGGCCATTTTTCATTCGCTATCTGCCGAACATGGTCGGCAACAAAGATCAAACCATCGACTTTGTCCCAGGCAACAGATTTCATTGATTCATCAAAAAATATTTCATAACTGCGAATGTTTGATACGAGAAGTTTATTACTTTTTTTATTAGACAGATAAATCAGTGGTTCGTTCGCCCAGGGAGTATAGATAATATCGGCCCAGTTTATAATCGGATCAAGAGCCAGAATTTCTTTTGAATTAGAGGCCTTGATAATTCTAACATCGTTTTGCCGGCTAAAATATGAAGAATAAATCTGATTGAATTTATTATCAAACGGATTAACAATCGCAATATTTTGATTGGAGATATTTTTATTATTGGCCATGTCGGATGGTAGGTCTTCAATCAAAGCAGGTTTATCCCGACCGATATCGGCCAGATTATTGATCGCTTCCTGATAGCCAGGATCAATTCTGAGCGCTTGTTGAAAATAGGTTTTGGCCCGGTTTAGCTCATTCCGATTATGGGCTATAACACCGAGATCGTTATATGCCTCTTTGCAGGTTGGATTATTCTCAATGATTTCGACAAAGCATTTTTCGGCCTGTTCGATTTGACCTTGTGAGAACAGATCCTCACCCTTCGATAATAATTTTTCCATTAGAACAGATTCCTATTCTATTATTGAAATATCTGCAATTTATATTGCAGTTTCCCATACTTATTTAATCGACGTTTTTTAACCGATTCTTGATACCGGAAGACGAAATATTTAGTTAAAAATATGATTGACCAAAATATTTTAATTAATCAAAATAGGCACTATATAAGTCTTAATCTTATATTCGGAGGTGCTATAAAATATTTTATTGTATTATCTGTTTTTCTATTGTTAACCGGAATAATTATGGGATGTTGTTCGATGGAATCAAAAATTGATAACGAAGCTGAAAAAGCCCAAATCGCTGAGGTTGTAAGAAACAATATTGGCTGGGCTGTCAACAAGGACAAGGAACTTTTGTTTAGTACCGTTACGCATAATGAGAAGTTGTTTTATTTCAGTCCCAATGATGCCGGAACTATTCATGGTTTTGAGGCTTTCACTAACTTGACTGAGACCTTTTTTATGCATGAAGATTTTAAAGGTATCAGTTCCAATGTTCGCGAGCTTAAGATCAATCGATCCAAGTCGGGTGATGCCGCCTGGTATTCGGCGCGCCTTGATGACTATAATGAATGGAAAGGTCAGCCGGCTAATTGGGAAGATGTTCGCTGGACAGGAGTCCTTGAAAAACAGGATGGAAAATGGGTCATTGTCCAGATGCATTTTTCATTTTCTTCTGAACAGATGGCCAAAAAATATGAGGATTCTCAGGGGTAAAAAATAACTTTTACTGTCGGGATCTTCTTGTTTTTGATTTTTTCGGTGATGGCTTATAAGTCAGGATATCTTTCTGTTTTTTCTTGCGGTTGATATCTTTTTCAACAAATATCTTTTTGCCGGTGAATGGGTCCTGTTCAGTATAGTACATCAGCGCTGAATATGTCGAAGGCAGCGGGGTAAATATCTGCACTTGCTCCGGGTTTATCCGCAGATTTTTCGAGGTATAAGTTTTCAGCCGCAACATCTCTTTCTCGGTACATCCCGGGTGAGCGGCAATCAGATAATAAGTCAAAAACTGATTTTTCTTGTCATGAGAAACAGCGTCTGCGAACATCGCACCAAATTGCGACAAGGTTGCCATACCTGGTTTGCCCATTAATTTAAGGACCTTGTTATCAGTATGTTCCGGTGCGATTTTTAATTGTCCCGAAGTATGTTTTTTCACCAATTGATTAAGATATTTTCGACCAAACTTTTTATCTTCAATAATCAAATCATACCGGATTCCGCTGGCGATAAAAACTTTCTTTACTCCCATTACAGCCGCTAATTTGTTCAGCAGATTCATTTGAATGCTATGATCAGGTTTCATCATTTTGCAAAGTTCCGGATAGACGCACCGTTTATCTTCACAGCAGCCTTTTTTTATTTTCTTTTTACACTCGAAGCCATACATATTGGCCGTTGGCCCGCCGGCATCGCTGATAATGCCATTGAAATTTTTAAACGAATTGAATCTTTTCGCTTCATTGACAACCGACTGTTCCGACCGCCACTGGATCGTTTGACCCTGATGAACCGCTATCGCGCAGAAATTACATTCGCCATAACATCCCCGATGAGTCGCTATTGAAAACCTGATCGTCTCCAATGCTTTGGCATTACCAAATTTCTGGTAATAGGGATGCTGTTCAAGCGCATAATCTATTTCATAGATTTTGTCCATCTCGTTTTGTGAGAGATAACTTTCCGGCGCGTTTTGAACCAAATAGCGGGTGTCGGTTTTTTGATAGAGACCTTTGGCGGTTATCGGATCGTTATTCTTGTAGAAGGTGTGGAACATCTCGGTGAATTTTGATTTTGAACGCCGGACTTGATCAAACGAAGATAACTCAAGATAACCGTTTGGGGGATCACTCGAGATATAACAAATCGATTTTATTTTTCGCCAATCTTTTTCTTGTTTGAAAGACTCGGCCAATTTCAAAATCGTCTTCTCCCCCATACCATACACCAGAATATCGGCTTTGGCATCAAAAAGAATTGATTTGCGAATTTTATCCGACCAATAATCATAATGTGCGACTCGTCTCAGGCTCGCTTCGATACCGCCCAAAACAATCGGTTTGGTATCTTTGAAATATTTACGAATGAGGTTGCTATACACTATTACCGCTCGATCCGGCCGTCGATTATTGATCCCGCCAGGGGTGAAATCGTCCGATTTCCTTTTTCTTTTCGACGCTGTATAATTGGCAACCATCGAGTCAACCGAACCACCGCTGACCCCCCAGAACAATTTTGGTTCACCGAGCCGTTTAATATCACGCGGGGATGTCAAATCAGGCTGTGCGATGATCCCGACCTTATATCCATTTTTAGCCAGATATTTTCCTATAACTGCTATGCCTATAAACGGTGAATCGATATAACTGTCGCCCGAGATCAGAATAATATCAAGCTGATCCCAGCCAAGTTTCTTTAACTCATCTTTTGTGGTTGGAAGGAATTTCATACTTAATAATACGTAGCAATAAAATAATCGGGGTGAG
>JAUVBC010000244.1 GCA_030591405.1 Candidatus Zixiibacteriota bacterium | reverse complement strand
GTTTCGGTGATCCGGCAAACTCACCCTGAAATTTGATCGAGGCATATTCGTTAACGTTGCCTTTCAGTGATAACCTTGCTCGTTTGGAAATAAAAGTTGACTGCGGATCATCACCGGCTTCATTGTAATACTGCTGATGAACCAGGCCGCCAAATACAATTTCTCCGCGCTTGATTTCCGGCGGATTTTTGGCCCAGTTATTATCCGGAACGCCTGATGTACCAACTTTATTGTCGAGAGTTGAGAATGCCCCGTTTAAATCGGCATACATAGCACTCTGTTTCTGGTTAGCAAAACGTAACTCTTTTTCGAGCACAGTTATACGAGCCGCCAAATCAAGAAATGATTCATCTTGATTTTGCTGTTTTGCTAATTCGGCTTTGTACCACATCAACTGCTCTTCGACTTTCTTAAGTCGATCTAGAATATCTGTTGATCCCTGACCAAAGCTGTTTGACGCGGCCAAACCCAAAATCAAAACGGTTAAAATTGTGACAAAATATTTCATCAACCCCCTCCTTATTGACAAAGTTTGATTGCTTTGTTTATAAAATCGCCCAAATAGCTAAAGAATTGATGGTATAAGATTAGGTTAATAATGGGTATATTGGATATCCATTAAATTGGCGGCGAATAATTCATGATTTTTAAATAGTGGAATTTATATGGCGTGGAAATGATTATGGTTCAATAGATTATAATGCTATTATGATGATTTTAAAAAGATTGACAGATTCACTTTTTTATTACTAATGCCGAGTTTTTTTCTGATATGCTTACGCCGCAAATGAATCGTTTGTACAGATAAACCGAGAGTTGCAGCAATATCTTTTGAGGAGTATTCCTCTTTGATTAGTTTGCATATTTCTGATTCGCGCGGGGATAAGCTTGAATATTTGTTTTCGAGTTGATTAATAAAAGGTGAGGTTATATCACCTAAAGATTCCTTTAGGGCCTTTATCAGCATTTTTTGATTTTCATTGGCACCGTTTTCAAGGTCACCCAATATCGGCAGGATAAATCTATTGATATTGGTTTGAGTCTGTTTTTCGACTAAATCTTTTCCAGACTTATACTGATTTAATATCTCTTTCAAAGTTACATTCATTTTTCTTAATTTTACTTGTTCTTCAATCAGGTTGACATTAATCAATTTCAACTGCTCCTCGGCCTGCCTACGATCAGTGATATCACGGAAAATTGTTAATTTTTGCATTATTTTATCAGAATAAAATAACGGCAATTCAAGTATTTCAAAAACTTTTTGATAGGAATGAAAATCTTGTTCCCAGGAAACGGCATTGCCTGAAAAAACCTCTTCATTTTTGCACCAGGGACAGATATTATTGCGATTGAATAAATAATTAAAACACTTTTTCTTTCCAGGTGTGCCAAACACATTTTGAAGTGAAGGACTGGTATATAAAAGAGAACATTCCTGATCAGAGATGTAAACACCATCTACGAATTTATCCAGGGCTTGAATTAATATATCTTTCTTTTGTTCAGTGGATATTTTCATATCAGTATTGATAGATTTTTCCAAATTAATAACGGTTAAACGAGAATTTTCACGCATTTTGTTTTTATTTTCTTTAGGATAACACTTTTCATGATTTTCTTTAAATTTCAATTTGTTGATTATATTACTCATAATGCCGAAATATTCCCAATTTATTATATTTATATTACCTTAATTATGTCGGCAAAAATCCTCTGATAATAAAGCTTTGTGCTTATTTTATCTTGCCAAATTTCATTGATGAAATTAGTTTCCAATTGGTTTTTACAACGACACGTATATTTTGATAATTGGTTTTATAGAAACGATTAGTCATAATTGGACTATTGAAAGGGTTTAATTCATGGATAGCAATTTGCGTTTTAACATAGTTGACCAGAGATTAAAATATAAAGGTGTCGAAAAAGCTTTTTCCTATAATAGTGACAGGATGATTGAATTTAATCATCGCCACCGCACCGTTCTGGCCAATTATGATATCACTCTGAAAAATGCAACTATTTTTTCTCTTGATGACAGAATTAACTACCAATCAAATCTGGGGGCGTTGCGTAATCGACAACTTCGCGAGTCAGGAGTAATATCAGCGGCGTTATCTGCTATTGGAGTCGGTTTACATGGCCGGGGAGCACTTATGGATTTTCCTGCCGAGCAAAGAACCAAAGCTATTTCCAATGAATTGAAACGTGCCAATGACCGTATGGCGGCGCAGATCATGGCCGAAGTTTTACATATTACCACTAATCAACTTCCGGTTGGCGAAGAGGTCCTGATTGCCTCAACTATAACCGAGGGTGTCCGGGTGAAACCGGGAAAAGAGGCTGGCGGCAACCCGACTATTTCAGTTGGGGCATTATTTGGAAAAAGGGAACATCGCTCGCTGTATGGTCTGCCGATGACCAATAATGTATCGCTGCTGTCGATGGGCAGCGATGTTATTGACGGAACTACCAAATCGGTCAAGGGGTTGCATTCAAGTTTTACTGCGATGTTTTTAACCGAATCGGGAGTGAAACGACATTTGCCAGATATTTATGTTCAGCGCTGGATGGGCGGGGCGTATTTTGAAGAATTCAATCCGCGTGAAGCCTCGCTTGTAGAGGCGGCTGATATTATTAGCAAATCGTATGGTTATTCCGGACCGGAGAAACTCAACGCATTTTATCTGGAACGGAAGAGACATCATCCGGCTATGGATGAATTAAATAAGGCTGGAATTGGCACTCCTTATGATGACGATGGTGACCTTTTTCCGTCTTTGATTCTGGGCTTTGAAGATGCCGAATTTCCCAATGGCACTCAGCTAAATTCGATGGTGGGCGAAATCGGCGGTTCGGCCGAATGGGCAGTTGGTGTTTTACCTCTTGTCTGGCGCGGGGGACAGGCTATCGGGATGTTAACCAGTCAGACTACTCTAACACGAACCGATCTTGATTATGGTGAGAAATGGCGACAGCGATTCCATTTTACTGAAGAAGAGTTTATGCTGATGCAAGATGCCCGATTTGAGCAGAAACCGTATTTTACAATTCGCGATATTTTGGAAGATCCATTTGCCGGCGGTATCAGTGCTTTTGGAGCGATCACTGATAATTATTATCTGCCATATTTGGAAGGTGTCAGCTTTGATGAGGCTAATAACACCGTTACGGTCAATACGCTGGTGATTAATTCATTGGGGATCATGGAAGTCTGGCGGATGGTTTTTGAATGTAATCAAGGAGTGCAACATAGCCGTCGCATGATGGCCTCGCCCAAAGACAGTCTGATTAATCTGTCCGGCAGTGAACTGGAAAAAGCAATCGGTGCATATATGGAAAATGATCGCTCACGAATGCGTTTCCGCATCTTTTTTAATAATGAATATTACCCGGCTTTGATTCCGGTTCGTGATAGACTGGTCCTGCTTCATAACGCCGTGGAGACGCTGATTGCCCGCGGGGCGCTTAATGAAAAAGATAAAGAAATCATCAAAGCGACTCAGAAAGTTGCTCATCACTGGTTTGTCAATAATGATTAGTTGATTATTGCAACTTAGAAATAGAATCTAAACGAAAAAAACAGACTATTGGTGTAACTGCCAAATTCTGATTTGGCGATACTATAATAAGCCAGTTCTTGTTTTACAAAAATCGGACCTTTGCCGATTCCAATATAACCGCCTCCAGCCAGATAAATATTTTTGGCAATATTATATTCAATGTAAGGCGTAATCAGAAAAGAATTATCAGATATATTCCACCATATCTGCCCGGTGAAAGTTAATAGCGGAGTCAGTTGGTAACTCAGTCCTGGAATCAGGTAGTGCTTGCTCATTAAATATACCGATCCATCGGTATAGGCCACACTTGTTAGGTTAGTTAAGTAATCTCCCGGTTTGTTTTTGCCAGCCTGATTATAATGATATTCAATAAAGCCATAGGTTCTGTCGCTCAGGCTATAGTCAAGACCGATTGTACTGCGAAAATAATTTTCTCCACTTGAGGCGCTATTTTTTTCCAGGGCATCTGCTAAAACATAAGCAGATTCGATCCAAAATCCGGCGCCGCCAATGGC
>JAUVBC010000340.1 GCA_030591405.1 Candidatus Zixiibacteriota bacterium | reverse complement strand
GAATCCTGTTGATTGCACCCATTTTTGAATCGATCTCATCGGCATAGTACAATATAAACGCCTCCGGGATTTGCGGTACTACCGGCGAGGCAAATTCAATATGTCCGTGATGAGCCAATATCAAATGCCGAAGTTTCATCAGCAGTTTTGGTGGAAAAGTCTCAAGCGACTCGGCTCTTTTGGCCAGCTCATGATCGGCCCAGCTGATATGCCCGATCAGCCGCCCTTCATCGGTGTAATCTATAAACGATGTTATTTTGTACTGCGATAATTTTCCCATATCATGAAAAAGACCGCCAAAAATCAATAAATCGCGATCGACAAAATCATACCTTCTGGCATTGCTGATACAAATTTCGGTAACATTGATCGAATGCTCGGCCAAACCGCCAATATAGGAATGATGCCAGAGTTTCCCCGCCGCCGCCCTGAGATACGCCGCAAAAAATTCTTCATCGCTCCAAAATAGTTCTATCAATTTTGAAATATGGCTATTTTCCACCTTTTCTGTCAAACTGATAATCTTTTTCTTCAATTCTTCTGTCGAAAATACCGAATGTGGCAAAAGATCGGCAAGATTGTATTCATCCTCTTTCGCCAGGCGCATTTTCAACACTCGCAGCTGATTTTTCCCGCGATATTGCTGAACATCTCCTTTGATTTTGACCACCATTCCCTCTTCAAGGTCGTCAAGACCAAACTGCTCCGGCTCCCACCAGACACCGGTTATCCGGCCGCCGGAATCACCAAACTCGAGTGACAGGAATTTTTTGTCATTATACTCTTTGACATCTTTCCTGCGAACAACAAGAAAATCGGTCACCGTCTCATTTAACACAAAATCTTTAATCATCGCCAACCCCACTATTTCATATATCTTTTTAAGATAATCAGATAACTCGTCCCGGCAAAGTGATTTTTGTTTACTCCGCGAAATAGATACTTTATATTTCATTGTTATGAAAATAATAAATCGATATATTTTGAAGGCACATATTCCGCCGTTTATATTCTCAATTTTGATTATCACCTTTATTTTAATTCTGGAAACGATCCCCAAAATCGTCGAGATGGTTATCGACAAGGATATCTCAGTCTGGGTCGTTCTGGAACTGATCTTCCTCAATCTCGCCTGGATGCTGGCCCTTTCCATTCCGATGGCCGTTTTGGTGGCAACATTACTGACCTTTGGACGCATGACCGCTGATTCAGAAATCATTGCTATCAAATCATCAGGAATTAGCTTGCTAAGAATTCTCGTCCCGCTGATGATCGCTGCCGGTGTTTTGACTTATGGAATGATCCAGTTCCACGATAAGATCCTCCCCGAACTCAACCACAAGGCACGGCTTCTGACCGGCGATATCCGTTCGATGCGTCCAACCCTGACATTTCGACCGGGCGTTTTTATTACATCAATTTCGGGATATATAATTTTGATTGATAAAATCGATCATACCACTTCCGAGGTTGAAGGGGTTCGTATCAGTGAAACCAAAAATCCAAAAAGCCCACGAATCATTATCGCTAAATCCGGCCTGATGAAATTTATCGACGGCGGCCAGACGGTACAGTTCACTTTATACGACGGCGAAGTACACATGCTCAATTCCGAGGATCCGTCAAACTACCGCAAACTTGATTTCACCGAGCAGCTGATCAATATCAGTGGTGTTGGTTCCGAATTAAAACGCTCCGAATCATCGTTCCGCTCTGATCGCGAGATGAATATCAGCCGGATGACTGAAACGGTTAAGAACGCTGAACAGGCAATAGAGCCGTTTCGGGAACGTATAAATCAATCGATCAAAAACAAATTTGATTTCCTTTTTGATGACTCACTCATTTATCCTGCGGACTCAACTATCACTGACTCATCGGCACTCGCATTTTTGAAAGTCGATCTGAAAGGGATCCAGCGCAAACTGCGGCGTGAGGTCAAGCAGATAAAGGAGCAGAACAAACTGATTAATAAATATGATATTGAGATACAGAAAAAATATGCGATCCCGGCCGCCGCTTTTGCTTTTATTCTCATTGGTGCCCCGCTTGGAATATTATCGCGTAAAGGCGGAATGGGTATCACCGTCTCGATATCGCTGTTGATCTTTACGATATACTGGGCATTTTTAATCGGCGGTGAGGACCTTTCCGACCGCGGAATGATTGACCCGTTCTGGGGGATGTGGTCAGCTAATATATTAATTGGCGGAATCGGATTGTACTTATTGATAAAAGTTATAACCGAAAGACCGTTTTTCTCATTTTTCAGAAAGTAATTGTATAAGAAATATGAAAACACTCGACCGCTATATCCTTTTCAGTTTTCTTTCATCTCTGATAGTTATCTCCTTCGGTTTTGGCATTCTCATTATTGCAATAAACATGGTCGAGGAACTGCGTCATTTTATCGATCATGATGTTCCGCTCGGCGATATCCTGATTTATTATGTCTATTTTGCCGGCTGGGTTGTAAAATCGTTTCTGCCGGTGTTTGTTCTGCTGGCGGGGCTGACCTCAATCGGCATGCTGGCGCGTAAGAATGAGATTCTGGCAATGAAAGCTGCCGGCATCTCGCTTTATCGAATCGCGGCGCCGATCTTGGTTTTTACATTTTTGCTTAGTTTTGTGCATATCTATTACAACGAGTATGTTTATCCACCCGGCAACAAAAAACGGGTTGAGATGAAAGAGTACACCATCAAAAAAAGATCCCAAAAATCAAAATCAAAGGTTAACAATATCTACCGGCAAGTCAATAAAGACCTTTTCTTTGTTATTCAGGGTTATGATGTCCCGAGAAAAGAAGGTACAACTGTTAAGATCTACCGTTCGGAAAAAAACAAATTGGCCGAACTGATAAGTG
>JAUVBC010000064.1 GCA_030591405.1 Candidatus Zixiibacteriota bacterium | reverse complement strand
TTTTCTAATGCGCCGAGCGGGTAATTGTGGTCTGCAGACGTCCTCGTCTGCAGACAAAAAACACGGCAGACGGGGAACGGGGACGTCTGCCGCGCACATTCCATGGAGGTTTTGCGGCAAAAATACAAAAACGGAAAAGCAAACCCATTTTGCTGTAACTTATAGAAAGGGAAAAGATTATAGACAATTTTTAAGGTCAAAAAAGACCCTCGGTACAAAGTTTTGTAGTAAAATTGTCGAAACCCTGCGGGATTTCGACTTACGTGAAAATAAAAAATATGACGAAACACTTGTCCTTCGAAGGAGGAAAACTATTTCGATTGTACAAGCATGAAGCAGCACAACTTAAGGGGGATTTTTTACAATTTGAAAATCTTTACGCACACGCGGCCGCGAGGCTCGGCCGCATCCTACATGCTAAATAGACAAACCAAAATATATTACACTTTCAACTTCAACGAAACCTGCACCCAGCAGTTAACCGACCGATTGTTCTTCTGCGCCGGTTTAAACAATGATGTTTTCGCCGACTCCAGCACTATCTGTTTTGTACTATGGCTCATTGCATCTTCATTGGCAATGGTCACTTCAAGCGGTTTGCCGGAATAGTCAACCAGTATTCTCAAAGTCACTTGCACCGACGATACATCCGTCCGATTAGTTTTTGGCAGATCGGGATAAACCATCCAGATCAACTCCGGAGCTTTATCAACCAGATCAGATGATAAATAGACAGTTGAATCAAAAACGGCACTATTGATTTTATTACATTCTTTATCCAACGAGCCATACATCATATTATCATTGGGGCTAAAAGGAAAAATCATCATCCCTTTGCCAATAATATTCTCAGCAATAAAATCACTCGATTGTGATGAACCAATATTTTGACCCATAGTACAAACAGACAGATTCTTCGATAACGAAACATAACCGGGACCATCTGAATTTGTCGGTCTTATTTTTTCAAAATCAGACTTGATCGCAGAGAACCCTACCAGCAAAAGCAGAGGAATAATAATTATTCCAACCAGAGCGTTCAGCAAACGATCATAACCTGAGACGGCGGCGGTGAAAGGCATCACGGCTTCTAAACTAAAGTTGTACATTTAAAACCTCCTTGCCATATTGGACAGTAAGTTAATAATCAAAACCTTACCAACTCCCCTCTAAAACAAAATCAACCTTATACGATACCCAGACCGGTACCGGACGGCCATTCTGGATCCCCGGTTTATATTTGCATTTATAAGCGGCCTTCAAAGCTGCGTCGTCAAAACCGGCTTTTGATTTGGATGAAACATAAACCATAGCGTTGCGAACCGAACCGTCGATATCAACCAGCGCCTTGATCCAAACGACACCCTCAAGACCGGCCGTTTGCGCTATTCGCGGATAAGCGGGTTGATGCTCATAGATCATCTCCGGCATCAATTCGTAAACAACAAATGAATCCGGCGCCGGATATTCAGGGCCACCACCGCCATTTCCATAGTAAGGATTAATGATATAGCTTCCAATGCTGCTGGTATCATCGCCAGCTAGACCGGTAATATATGGGTCAAATAATGAAGATACTTTGATTTCATCATCAATAGCTTCATCATCTTCCACCATAACAATCGGACCTCTGCGATCTATCGGCAATAGGGGTCTGCTATTCCCTCCTCCTTTTGGTCCTTGCGGTATTATCGTAGGCGGAATTTCCCATTCCGTTCTTCCATCGCCTGGATTAACCCTGGGGCCAGTTTCTACCTTGACATAATCTGATTGCGTAAAAAGAAACGCAAATGCTGTCGTGGCTAATGCCAGAAACGTCGAAAGCATCGTCCCCAGAAGCATATTCCGACGATATTTTGCCTTCAGTTCAAAGGCACCATATCTTGGTCTTAATACATCCTTTGATCTTTTCATTTAACTCACCTCCCCTCAAAAAATTTGTGGGCGGCGTGAGCGGATAATAACAGAAGTGGTAGAGGGATTTAGTTATCCCTAAGATAGCGCTTTTAATATTTGGCGATGTGAGAAGTGGGGGTTATCTACGGCACTATCTTATCGAAAAGATAGTGCCGTAAAAATTAAACTACAAACGGCTTATTAGCCTTCAATCTGTACAAACTCAACCTGGTATGAGACCCAGACAGCCACCGGACGGCCGTTCTGGATAGCCGGTTTAAAGCGGCATTTGAAAGCAGCCTTAACAGCCGCTTCATCAAAGCCGGCTTTTGAACCGGATGACTTCAATACCATGGCATCGCGAACGTTGCCGTTTTTATCAACCAGCGCCTTTACCCAGACAACAGCCTCCATACCGGCTGTTTGGGCCAAACGAGGATATTCAGGAGGACTCTCATAAATCATTTCGGCCGGAATTTCAACCGGGACAAATTCATCAGAACCCGGCATATAATCTTCAATATCAACAATAATATCGGCTCCGGCATCCATCATATTTTCATTGATGTCAGGTGCAACAATCTCGGCCAGATCATCACGCGAAGCAATCATAATATCATCATCAATAACTTCGTCGTCCTTCACCGGTTTTGGAATACCAACCCTTGGCTTGGCGACATTTGGAGCCGCAATTTCAACCCGTGGTTTGGCCTTGGAAACTGTTGGAGGAGGTCCCAGATCGGCAATTGTTTTAATCACAGTTGGCTGCATATATACTGTTTCAACCGCAGTTATAACCTTATAAAGCCAAATACTTAAGACAATAACAACCACCAGTCCGGCCGACATCAAGGTTCCGGTCAACATATTGCGGCGATATTGCGATTTTAACTCATACGCACCATATCCACCATACATAGCATTAATTGGTTTCGCCATCGGCTTCACCTCCAAACCCGGATGCTCTCAGTGCGGCATCAACTATTTTGTCATCACGATCTTCCCAATCACCCATAGCATAGCGATAGGAAAATTTTTGGTCTTTATATTCAGCCGTATTCAAATCTTCTGGTTTGATGCCCAAACGTTTTGCGGTCGCCGCATTCCATGAACGCTCCAAAAGATCGATTTCATCAAGAATATCAACCATTGCGTTATACTTGGCATTGCGATGTATCAGCACCAGAGTATTTAATTTTTCTATATCACGATTTAAATTCACTAAAAGCATTCTCAATGAATCGGTATCAACCATATAGCCGGTTGTATCATCGGCCGCATTCATCGATGGTATCAATCGCGGCAAACTATCGGCTGGATTACAAATATTCCAGAAGAACCTGTTTTCACCGTCAACTCTGATCTGCAAAAGACGACATTCGCCGACCTCGACATCAGCCTTTTCCGGCGGCAGGTTGATTTCCATCGCCTGCGGCATCGAGAAGACCGTCGTTACCATATAGAAGATTAAGAGTAACATGACAATATCGACCATTGGAGTCATATCGATTAAGATAGATATTCTCCGTTTCTTCCTACGACCGCCTTTGCCTTTTTCAGCCTTTGATGATTGGGCTACTGCACCTCCACTCATCTAAATCACTCCTTTCACGATCATCAGGAACCTTCTTTCTGATCAATCTCTTTTTCGTTATCGGTAATGATTAGAAAGCGAGTCAAACTGTTTTCACTCATCGATTTCATTATTTTATCCATCACTCCATAACTGGCATCGCGATCAGCTTTGATCACGATCAATGCTCTCAGATTAACGGCACGAGCACGGTTGATCATTGATGACACATTATAAATGTCGGCTTCGGCATACTTACGAACCGCTGTCATCATTTCACGTCCTTCGACCATGACCATTTCTTTCTGAATAAAATCAACAAAAATCGAATCTTCCTTAGTCACCGTGATATTAATAATATCTTTATCCGGCAACTCAATCATGGAATGAGATTGTGGCAATGTTACGGCTTTGGCCTCAGGCGGCTTAAAACTGGTGGTCGTCATATAGAAAATCAAAAGAAGAATGACGATATCCACCATCGGCGTCATGTCGATAACAATACCAACCCGCCGCTTTTTCTTAATAGCCATAAATTATCTACCCACTTTCTCCTTAAAGAGCTGAATAACCTCAAAAGTTGCTTCATCTGTTGTATAGTTAAAGGCATCAACCTTATTCACAAAAAAGTTGTAGAAAAAGATACCGAGAATACCAGAAAGCAAACCACCAGCGGTATTAACCAAAGCCTCTGAAATTCCAACCGCCAATGCCTGGGCGTCAATGACACCACCCTCAACATTACCAGTCGCGGAGAAGGCACGGATCATACCGATCGTGGTTCCCAAAAGTCCGGTCATCGTAGCAATCGAAGCGATTGTTGAAAGAGCGATTAGGTTTCTCTCAAGAAGCGGACCTTCTAACGCATTCGCTTCTTCAATAGCATCATGCGTCAGAGTGATCTTCTTTTCGGCTTCAATTGATCCGTCATCTTTAACCGTACGGAATCTTTCAATACCGGCACGAAGAACATTGGCAGTAGTACCTCTTTGCTTATCGCAGGCAGCCAAAGCTCCATCGAAATCATCGGTGTTAAGCAAAGTGATCAACTTTTTAAAGAAAACTTGAACGGAACTGTTGCCTTTGGCAACTTTGTACAAAGAGATAAATCTTTCGCCCACAAAAGCCAGAAGCATTAAAAATATTGTCATCAAGACCACAACCAGCGGGCCACCCAGGTAAATCGAATGGGCTATCGTTCCACTTGGTTGTCCGGCCAGAATAATTCCCCATGCGACATAACTGATCGCAAAGGAAATCAATGTGTTTAGCGTTACAAATAGTGACTGTTTCACGCCTTTAAATCCTCCAAAATATTAGTTAAAAATACTTAAAATTTCCTATATCTCAACGCCCTTGACAGCGTTCATTATAAAACATCCCAGTGAAATGTAAAAACCATAACCCAATAGACCGAGATAGGTTCCGATGCCATAACTGTCGCCCAATTGTTTAAGCATATCAGTCGTGTCAAACGAGTAATTTGCACCCATGACAGAAAGCACCATACAACCAAACCAGATGCCCAGTGGAATCCATCCAAACCTCATCATATCCTTTAGTTTCAGTGCCAGAGTATCTTCATCACCCTTGATCCCATACAATGCATAAAGTGTCATCCCGGCCATACCAAGGCAGAGTAAGACATAGATTATAAACAGCACTCCGGTTAACTTTAAAATGAGCCCGGACGAAAAAACCATCCCGATCATGTCAAAACTGCCGACCGCTGATGAACTGTAATGTTCTTTTCGATACTCTTTCCGCTTGATGGTACCACTGATTGAGGAAAATCCCTGTTCATCTTTTTCGGATTCAATCACTTCAGCCTCTTCGGTAACGCCTTCGGTGGTCGCCATTGCATCGGTTCCAGCTTCTACAACCTCGGCAGCAATTACTGCCGAATCAACAGCCAATTCAATACCTGCTGAATCGGTTGTCAAAGCAACACCTGCCGAATCGGTTAACAGTTCCTCAACCGGAGCCGGGGCGGCAATAACAGTTTCCACCTCAAACTCTTTATATCCTGAAAACCAGGGCATAAAAAGAGAGGCAATCAGAACCACCGAAGTAATGGTCAGAACAATTCTTTCATAACCGGCTACCCGGGGTTTATCAAACGATGTTTCCTCACGAAGTTTGGATCCTTTTTCCCGCTTAGCCAGAACCCTTTTGATCAAGGACTCCTTTTCAGCGTCAGATTTGAAATGTTCACCTATTTTACCAGATTCAACTTCAAAACCGATATACCTGAACCGCTCATCGGAATCGATCTTCTTATCCTTTTTTGGCCCATCGCCATTTTTTTCGGCCATATTTTCTCCTGCAAATATATTCTTAAACTTAAACCTAAATTAATATTCCCACTTAACCTGTCGATGTAACTCATTAGCCTCTTGATGATTTGGCTGATACTTTATTATTTCAAGATAAAAATTATCGGCATTTTCATAATCTTTCTGATATTGTTCCTTGGGCTGTTTAGCCGCCTGCCGTTCTGCAGCCCTGGTATGATATGCCTGGCCTATCCATAGCAACAAATTAATATCATCGCCACGAGCCTTACCAGATTTAACCATACAATTGAGGGCACCATTCAAGTACTCCAATGCGCGAGTATTATTTTTGTCGCATATCCCGGCAAAATAGGCATAACCAATCGATTTTTTTGCTTCACAATAATTGGGGTCAACCTCTAAAACCCGTTCCAGATATTTCTTTCCGTTGGCACAGTCATTAAGTTGATAGAGATATGTCGAACCAAGCATATTAAGAGCCTTAATCGCTGTTGCCATATTTTTCTCATTAGAGCTAACTTTTTCCCAATAGTCATTGGCAATCATTTCGAGATATTCAACGGCCAATCTGGCCAGATCGACCCCCTCCAGTGGATCAGCCGCCGGCTCTGCAACAAAATCCATTCCTTCAATTTCTAAATCTTCATCTTCGGCAGCAGCAGCCGAGCCGCCTTTATCAACCAGATATAAAGCAGCCATAGCGGCATTGTAATATAGCGACCAATACCGATCGTCGGTGCCAAGAGCAAAACGTTTCATATAGTAAACCACAGCATTGGTATAATCCTGCATATAATTATAAGCTACTGCAACACCATACAACAATCGAGCCTGGGTCGAATCGTACTCAAGAGATTTTTTATAATTTACAATTGTATTGTAACGGTCTTTTTTATGCTCATAACATTCACCGATATTGCGGTACAACTCAACATCAGAAATACCTGATTCCTCATCTTCACCCAGAGCTTTTACCCATCTTTGATGTTTACTATAATAGGTGATGGCCGAGTCATAGTCTTTATTGCCCTGAAATGAACGAGCATAATAAAAATAGATATCTTTTGGCTCAACCGGAATCGACAGAACTGTCCCAAAATTCTTTTGCGCCTCAGGAAATCCGCCCAGGATTAAATAGGACATCCCGGCTTCATAAAATGCCCGACCGCTCGTACTGTCTGCGTTATTTCCGGTCAGCGCCATATAGCGATTATAAGAACCGATGGTATTTTCGTATAATGGCTTGGCTTCATTAAAATTACGGTTCGAGCGTGCCGCTTTATAATAGATTCCGCCCGCTCTCATCCAGGCTTCGGCAAAGGTGGAATCTTTCTGCAAAACTTCACTGAGTTTTTCAAGGGCGCAGGTATAATCTTTCATCTCAAGGCAGGCCTCGGCCCAGTTAAAATAAACTTCCAAAGAAGCGGTATCAAGTTGCAGCGCCTTTTCATATTCCATTATTGCCAACGAATAAATTTTATTGCCAAAATTAACGGTCCCCAGATTAATATGAAACTCGGCATTGGTTGAATCGAGAATTATTGCCTGACGAATTTCCTTATCGGCTTCATTTAATTCGCCGCGAGCCATGTAGACCAATCCGATACCATTATGAAACTCGGCCTTCATTTTTTTTGACTTTTTTAGACCATTTTTGAAATTTTTCTCGGCCTCATCTATTTCACCCAGTTTCAATTGAACCAGACCGAGTGCATAGATTCCTTTATAGAACTTTTTATTTTTTTGGACGGCCATTTGAAACTGCTCCTCAGCCGCCTTATAATTTTTTCGTTTCAAATGAATCTGGCCAAGAATGTAATAATTATACTCATAGCTGGGGTCCGTTTTTATATCTTCTTCCAAAAGAGAAATCGCCCGCGTTGTATCCCCTTTATCAAGAGCATCACTAATCGGCTGCTTCACTTCCTGCGATAATAATAATAATGGAATTGCAAAAACTGCCAGCAATGATATTGAGATTACCTGTCCAAACCAACTGTATTTTACTTTATTCAACACTACACTCCTAAATATTTATCCAAATCAATCTTGTATAATAAATTAATTAACCTGATTGTCAAGCGGTTTGTTAGCCGAATCAACCCGCCCAAGGACATCTTCCGTTTTCTTTTTACTACCATAGGCATACCTGATGCGCCACAAAAAATAGATCACCAAAAGGAAGCCGATTATAACACGAACAAGGCCGGGAAGCCTCAGCGGCATAAATATTATTACATAGAATCCGGCCAACAACACCAGTGTTGATGAAACCATATTAAGAATTCTATCTGTTCGCGATCTAATCATTATATCATTTCCTTTAAATATTATACAATTCGAGACTACTTTTCTTCCCTCAAAGGCTAAATTAAATCAAATCCACATATTATATAAACAATATTTATGCCGCATGTTCCCCCATAAGGCGTTATTTAAGCTATTGAGAAGTAACATATTACGTTATCAATTATTATTAACAAGTGAAATAATTATTAAATCCGCAGTTTTTGCGCTACAAATAATAACACGCATTAGGGCGACCTCCGTATATTACTATACGACAACAGCTTAGAGGGACATTACAGATATTTACTCCTTGAGCCAATTTGAGATGATTCGTATATTATTACTATTATTTTTAAATATTAGGGTCAATTGCCCATTAAAATCTATCTTATTACCATTTTTGTCGCGAGCCGGCAGATATCTCAATTTCTTAAGAACCGATTTGCAAATTTTCTCCGACATTTGAGATGAGGGTGTCATAAATTTGGGACCAATAACTTTTCCCCGTTTGTCGATTAACAGAGCAACCTGAAGCGTATCATTAAAGTTTATATCTTTTTCATAATTTATCCCTCCGGTCACCAGATTCTTTGGAAATGGTGGATTAACGATAGAATCCAAATATGGCAGGAACGATATTCTATGATACTCATAGGAAAAATCAAACTCCTTTTCATAAGAAGGTGGCCAAATTTCAGCCGGATATGAGAGTTTTTGAAAGAAACGAACCGTTACGAAAACATTAGATGCTATTTTCTGCTCTTCAAATTTTGCCGGCTGATAGTCAGCATATAATAAAATGCTGGAAAACATCTCTGAATAATGTTTATGATTCGAAAATATTGTTTCGATATCTTCAACCTGACCGGATGAATCAAGTCCAACTCTAAATACTGCATATGGATAATCGTCATAGCTAACATTTCTGTCAAAACGACAAAAATAGGAAGGTATTTTCGTTACCGAAGCCGGACCAAAATTGTTAATTTTCAAAGTCTTATCTATTAAACGTCTGTCCGAAATCTTTGACTTGAAATCATATGGTAATTTCAATTCTGCTCTTGGCTTATATCGTTTGGTAACAAATTCCAACCTTGCCGGAAGTATGGTTGGAATATTTTTGCTCAAATACTTGCCCGGTGAAAAATCAATATTTTTCAGCGAAGCAATAACTCCATCTATTAATCCAGATAATCCAGATTTATCTTCAAAATTATACTTCAGTGAATCAATACACCCTTTTTCAGAAAGAAAAAATTGGAGATCATAACTAACCGGAAATCTCGTATATTTTACCTCGTCCCCATCAAGGAGCCAGTCCTCATGTAATATCATCGGCAATTCAAACCCATTGATATTAAGACCAGCCGCCAGAGTAATCAACGGACTCAGCAATAAAAGGCTTATCAGATATAACGAATATTTCTTCATATCAAAAATAATATACAGTTGCCTATAAATAGTCAACCATAAGCTTTCGGGCTTTAACATTTATACATAAATATCAAATCTTATTTCAAATATAAATGGTAA
>JAUVBC010000119.1 GCA_030591405.1 Candidatus Zixiibacteriota bacterium | reverse complement strand
TTCAATCTTCATGTAATAGGGATAAGCCAATTGCAGCAGATCGTCAGCTGCCATAAGAAATGGCTGAAATGGTCTTCCTCCAAGTATTACTTTTTTTGTTTCCATTTAATACTCTTTATTAGTCTCTACTTTTTTTAAATCACCCTCTTCAAAAAGCCATCCGCATCTTTGAGTTTTTGTTCGGCTTCGGTTTTATCGATAGATAGCTTTTTCATCACGATTGCGGTTTTGACTGAGCCGTCTGAAGATGCTAAAAGCATATCGGCTTCATCGTAATCGATATCAAGAAATTCAATCAACATCTTTCGGGAGCGGGCGGCCAGTTTTTCGGAACGGGCCTGAAGATCGACCATCATGTTGCCATAGGTTTTGCCGAGTAGTACCATCGCGGTGGTGGTAATCATATTAAGGGTCATTTTTTGGGCGGTGCCTGATTTCATGCGGGTCGAACCGGTAATGACCTCTGGGCCGACCGGCAGAGTGATAATTACATCAGGTTTGATTTTGAGATTGTTGGCTACATTGCAAACAATAAAAGCGGTCTTACAGCCGATTGATATCGCATAGGCCAATCCGGCTTGGGTGTATGGGGTTCGAACCGACGCGGCGATACCGATCAGCATATCATTTTTGTTTAGACTTACTTTCTTTAAATCTTCGACTGCTTGTGCGGTATCATCCTCGACACCTTCTTTGGAAAGTATCAAAGTCTCATATCCGCCGCAAATTATCCCAACGACCTGTTCCGGATCGGCTCCAAAAGTTGGTGGGCATTCGGCGGCATCAAGCACCCCGAGTCGTCCCGAGGTCCCGGCACCGATATAGATGATCCGTCCGTCATTTTTGAGGGTATCAGCGGCCATTTGGGCCGCTTGAGCAATTTGGGGCAGTGCCTTCTCTACAACCAGCGCGACTTTTTTATCTTCGGCGTTTATTTTGGTGATAATCTCAAGAGGTGAGAGTTCATCGATATCGATAGTATCGGGATTGATCTGCTCGGTGGCAAGTTTCGAAAGAGTTTCCATTAACTCTTTATGTGATTTGTTATTCATGAAGATAAATAAAGCGATTTAAATAGATTGAGGCAAAAAGAAATTTTATTGCCAGAAACAAACTAACCCACAGTCCTTCGTTTATCTCAGGATTTATAACAAGCTGTGGGGCACCCTAAATTTACCACGAAAAAAAACGGCAGACGAGGGCGTCTGCCATGCACAATATATATACTGATGTAAAAAGAAATTTGCCTTTAAATGTTAGGCCATTGTATGGCTTACAGCGTTGCAGCGTGGATAGAGTCGCGCTCGGTAATCACCAATGATCCAAATTTGCCGGTGAAATTGATTTTGGAAATCGAGTTTGCCAGACCAGCCGGAATAGTTGTTGGGATATCAGTCCCGGGTACCGGTGAATTTTTGTAACCATAGACATAAATATAATACCAACCGGTATCAAGTTCACCCGATGGCAGCGCGAAGGCATCGGAATTAAATGTTACCGAATTGACGCCGGTTGTAACAAAAGCAGAATAGCCATCTTCGCTGTAAATATCAGCAGTTTTGGCGGCTGAATATATATAACCATCAACATTAGTAGGCGTTGACCATTCGATCTGCACCAAATTTCCGGGCGTTAGCGGGGCATCACCGGCAGGAATTTTTGAGGTAATCTCAAAATCGGAAGCGATAGAAAATATCACCGAATCTGAAAACAGAGTTGAATCAATAAGAGTCAGATAATGGTTCCCAACTGCTAATTCTGAAATAGAATTAAATATTTTAAAATAATAGCCGGAATTATAGGTCAGGGTATCATCACCAATACGAAGCACGGCAGTTGTCAGGATAGTATCGTTTCTGGTCAAAGATGCTCTGATACTTAGCCGGTCCAGATCAAGGTTTTTGATAATGGCGCCGCTGAGGTAATAACCCTCATTTGTTACCGGCTTGGTGACCGAGGTTCCATCACAGGCAGACAGAAGTGCCAGTGAGATCAATAATAACGGTGTAATAAATAGTTTTATCATAATATTCAATATTTCGGTAAATATTCCTTAATTCTTAATATAGATATTTATTTTGATGGAATTGAAAATATTTTTAAATAATTATACTACATATTTACAAATGTATTATGGATTATTAAAGTCCATTATTAAGTATGTGACTACCACATAAGGCACTACAGGGCAGGTAGATACAATTCCTTCGGCAATAAATATCTCGAAATATATTCATTTTTCCCTTGCATAATCGAGAAATTTCGTTAAATTAATATTGAAGGCAGGCTTTGAAGCAGATCTTGCTGGCACGGGGGGAGTTTGCTTTTGGACCGTTTTTTTTTAATTCCACAATTGTTCGAATAATTATATATTGTTCAGGAACAAAGGAAGGGTCGGAGATGTTATATACCATTGAAAAGGCTGATTACCCGACCCGGATAGTTTAAAGGATATATTATGAACGACCGGCCGTCGGGCGACAACGAAAACAAACAGAGATTTGAAGCGGAAGCTTTGATTCATCTGAACACGCTTCATCGGACTGCCCTCCGAATGACAAAAAATGAGGGCGATGCTGATGATCTGGTTCAAGATACTTATATGAAAGCGTACCGTTTCTGGGACAAATTTGAGGAAGGATCAAATTGCCGGGCTTGGTTATTTAAAATAATGACCAACTTGTTTATTAATGATTACCGGGCCAAAAGTCGTTCACCGCAGATAGTTGATCTTGAGGATGTTGATGATGATTTCCTCTTTGGTCACCTTTCGGCGCTGGGACCGGCAGACAACCCTGAGAAGCATTTTTTTAACAAAGTTTTTGATGATGACGTAAAATTGGCAATTGACGAACTGCCTGATGATTTCAAAATAGTGGTTGTTTTATCATTTTTGGAAGGATTCAGTTATCAGGAGATAGCCGATATTACCGATTTGCAAATTGGAACGGTTAAATCAAGGCTTCATCGCGGTCGGAAACTTCTCCAAAAATCTCTGTGGAAGTATGCAATAAAGAACGGATTTATTAAGGAACCTGCTTGATGAACTGCGAAGAAGCGCTGAAGAGACTATTTGAAGTCGTTGACAAAGAAGTTACACAGGCTGATAAAGAAGAGATATTGGAACATCTGGAGCATTGCCGCCACTGCATGTCCCGTTTTGAATTTGAAGAGGTGTTTAAGACATTTGTCTCCGAAAAAGCCTGTATTAGTTGCGATTCCGAAAAACTGAAAAATAAAATTCTTTTCAGGCTCGATCAATCCCGGGGATCATCCCGTTAGATTTTTGGCGAATTATCTAGCGTTCGTGCCTCTCTTGAATTTCAGGTTATCTATCAGTATAAAAATTTGTTGCCATTTTTAATCATGAACCAATATTTATGGTTGATGTATAAGTTAGCAATGGCCAAACAAATAAATATTCAAATAAAAATTTGTCTGATATTTTTATTAATCGTCTTTTTTTCAAATATTAGATTATCAGCCGAGACATTGCTTCGCGATTCGGTAACATTAAATATTGCCCAGAATATTTGGTATGACCGTTATCCCACAGCTATCGAAAAAATAGAAAATTTAATAAACAACGAGCCGGATAACCCGTTGGGATATTTTCTGCTTGGATCTGTTTTTCAAACGATATCTGAAGAATTTCGAAACGATAGTTTGAAAACGAAAATCACCGAAAATCTGGAAACAGCGATCAAACTGTCCAAACAAAGATTTGAAAACGAGCCGCAAAATCCAAACTGGCCGTTTATTTGTGGTGCCGCCTATGGGTATCGCGCCTTGCACCGGGCGTTTCATGGTGGTTGGTGGGGTGCTTTTCAGGATGGATTAAAATGCAGTTCCAATCTGAAAAAGGCGCTGAAAATCGATAGTACATATTATGATGCTTATCTTGGACTGGGGGCATACCATTATCACAAAACGGTTAAATCGAAGGCGTTTCTCTGGCTTCCATTTGTTGTGGACAGAAGAGAGCAGGGGATAGAGGAGCTTCGGATCTGTGTTGATTCAGGTTTTTTGGCAACTCACAGCGCCCGTGAATCACTTTTGAGAATATTTTTTGAGGAAAAACGGTATGAAGAGCTTCTGATGCTGGCCGATTCGCTGGAGATATTGACTCCTAATGATCCGTACAGTCTTTTATTTTATGTTCGCGGTTTGACAGAACTGGAACGGCTCGATGAGGCCGAGGATAAGCTACAAAAATTGAAACTTGCCTGGAAACGATCTCCTTATTATGATTCAATCGGGATGTTTGAGGTGGAACTGTTATTGGCCGATATTTTATATCGAAGTGGTGATACCGAAGCGGCGCAAAGAATTGTAGATAGAATTATTGCGGAAAAAGAACTTGCCAGAGATAATGCCTATTTTGAGGAAACATTAGAGAGTGCCAAAAAACTTTCGAGAAAAATGAAATGAAATATCTGATAATTTTATTTATTATTTTGGGACCTGCAGCATCATTTGGTCAAACTCTTATAAATGAAAATATAATTTCACAAATCGAGGCTGGCGAAGCGGTGCTTCTCAATGCCCGGTGGGATGACGCCAATAAAATATATGAATCGATACGGCACGAAAATAAAACTAATCCGGTTGGTTATCTTTATCTGGCCGGGGCGATACAATCGAAAATGATCGCTTCTGAAGAAAATTTGGAAAGTGAGCGGTTTTTTGCTTTGCTTGACAATACCATATTATTATCCGAGGAAATTTTAGTTAATTGCTCAACCAAAGATTCGGCGCTCTGTTATCTGTTTTTGGGACATCAGAATGCGTATCATGCGGTTTGGGAAGCGCGGTTTGGTTCTAATCTGTCGGCGATCAGCTACGGTTTTAAGGCGAGAAATATGTATGATAAGGGAATTGAGACCGACTCGACTTTGACCGATCTTTATTTTGGGTTGGGGTCGTACCATTATTGGAAAACAGTCAAAGCAGGGATTCTGACCTGGACCGGGATCTTCAAAAATGACCGGGAAAAAGGAATCGATGAATTAAACCGTGCGATTGATTCTTCCTTATTTAGTAAAAACGCCGCCCGTTCATCGATGATCTGGATATATATCAATGAAAAAGAGTATGACCGGGCGATAATTCTGGCGAGGGAGATGCACAGAAAATATCCGAATGGCAATTTTTTCCTCTGGCCGCAGGCTGAAGTCTATTTTAAGCAGAGAAAATATCCCGAGGCGATAAAAATATATGACACTATTCTTAATCGCTTAAAAGATGAACCGGGGAATTATTATAACATAATTGAAGTGGTGTACTATCTGTATCAAAGTTATTTCAAAAATGATCAAAAAGATAAAAGCAGAGAGATGCTGATTTATTTTAATGCGGTCAAAGATAGTTTTCCAAAACAGACGCGCCGCAAACAGCGCCGTAAAATTTCATTTTTAAGTAGAAAAAAATGAATTAGATTGTAATATTATAAAAAATATTGTAAATTGGCAGGACTATGAAAAACGATAAAAAACAGATAGGCATAAAATTAACCGCCGAAGTATCATGTGCCGGTTGAGCTGCCAAGTTGGGGCCAAAGTTTTTGGCCGATGTCTTAAAAGATTTGCCGGTTGAGACCAATCCGAATCTTCTGGTTGGGTTTAATACTGCTGATGATGCCGGTATTTACAAAATAAACGACAAACAGGCAATGGTGCAGACAGTTGATTTTTTCCCGCCGATAGTCGATGACCCGTATATGTTTGGCCAGATTGCGGCGGCTAATGCTTTGTCTGATATTTATGCGATGGGCGGCAAACCTTTGACGGGACTCAATATTGTCGGATTTCCACCAAAAATGCCGCCGAATGTCCTGACAGAAATGTTAAAAGGCGGCGGGGATAAAGTTCACGAAGCAGGTGCAGTAGTGGTTGGCGGACACTCGATAAAAGATAGTGAATTAAAATATGGATTAGCTGTCACAGGAATAATCGACATCGACAAAATTATCACTAACAGCAACGCTCAAATCGGCGATAAGTTATATCTGACAAAATCGCTTGGTACTGGCATTATCACCACAGCTATCAAAATGAATGCGGCCGATACCGAATCAACGGAAAATGTAATGAGCCAAATGTGCCAGCTAAATAAAACCGCCTGTGAGCTTATGCTAAAACATGATGTGCATGCGGCAACTGATGTGACCGGGTTTGGAATTTTGGGACATGCCTACGAGCTGGCGAACGGGTCGAAAGTTAGTATAAAAATAGGTTTTAATAAATTGCCGATTATTCCCAGAGCTATCGAGTATGCCGAGGCCGGAAATCTGACCGTCGGCGCCAACGCCAATATGGAATACCTCAAAGATAAGGTGCAGATTTCATCTGATTTGAAAAAAGCGGAGATTGATATATTGTACGATGCTCAAACATCAGGTGGGCTGTTGATTGCAATGTCACCTGAAGCGGGTGAAAAGTTTTTGGCGGAGGCTTTATCTACCGGCCTCACTGCCACCGAAATTGGTGAGGTAGTCGAAAAGGGTGAGTTTGGGATAGTAGTAAAATAATTGGGTGGGGATTTTTGAGATCGCAAATTGCGACCTCAAATTGTCTATATGAAGAAAACTGATTATCTATATAAGTATCGGTGCTGGGATGATAATCATCCATATGACAAACGTGTTCTGACTCACAACGAAATCTATTTTGCTTCATCAAAAGATTTTAATGATCCATTTGATTGTGGGATACCAATCACGCTTCATAAAATGTCACCGGAAAATATCCGTCAATGTTTTAAAGAATACTTTAAAAATAAAGGAATGGATATAGACGAGCAACAGATAGAAATAATTCATGAATTATGTAATATGTCAGGCGCAATTAGTAATGAAAATAGTTTGGCAAATCAATTTAGGTATCAAATCAAGTATATTGAGGAC
>JAUVBC010000055.1 GCA_030591405.1 Candidatus Zixiibacteriota bacterium | reverse complement strand
TCCGCCGGGCGTATGAATTAAACAGTGGCGACCCCAATCATCCGGAAGGAATTGCGGCAATTTATTTTCGAATGGAACAATCCGATTCAGGTATCCTCTATACTCAGAAAATGCTTAAGCTCGATTCGACCAAGGCTATTGGATATTATATGTTATCGCATGCATATATTAAGAAGAAAGAGTTCAAAAAAGCTCAGGAGTATGCCGATCGCTATGCCGATTTTGTTTATAACGATTCAACCCTTCTGCCATATCTGCAACACCTGCTCAGTTCAATGAAAAAAGCTGGCGGGAGTTGATACCATTATTATTTTTAGTTGCCCGGTATGATCTTTCTTAGTATTAATCAGACATGAAAAAACTATACACCATCGGATTGTTGACTCTATTACTGTTTTCCCTAATATTTTGCTTTGGGATGGCTCAGCAGGGAAATAAACCTGATTCAGCAAACACCAATAAAAAGAAAATTGAAATTAAAAAACCTCCATCCAAAAAAATTGCGATAACCTTTGATAATCTTTCCGGTGATCAGATATACACCATAAAAGAACGAGCCGAAATCAACAAAGGTATTCTTGTGGCCCTGAAAAAGCACAAGGTTCCGGCCACCGGTTTTGTCGTTGGCGAATATGTCGAGGGCGAAGACTGGGAATCTATTGTCAGTTGGCTGGAAAATGGTCATACTCTCGGCTACCATACCTATTCCGGTCAGGAGATTCATGGGATGCCGATGGGACTTTTTATATCTGATATTATCAAGGGCAAAGATGCGATTGAAGATCTGGTCTCAACTTATAAACAAAAGATGCGGTATTTCCGGTTTCCATTCTTACACTATCCCAGTGATGCCAAAACAAAGCTGACCATTGTTGAGCTTTTGATTAAGATGAATACCCGGATTGCTCATGTGTCGATTACCACTGAAGATTTTGTTTACAATATGTCTCTTGAGAAAATACTGCGTATGGGAGACAGTACTGATATGTATTATCTCCGTCAGGAATATCTTAATCACCTGACCGAGCGGATAGCCCATTTTGGGGATTTGGCCAGTGAAGTTGTCGGGCGGCCGATTCGCCATATCCTGCAACTTAGAACCAACCGTCTCAATAGCCTTTTATTGGATGATATTCTTACAGAGATCGCCGACAAAGGATATCAGTTTATAACTCTTCGCGATGCTCTCAAAGACAAGGTTTACCGCAAAGATGAAGAGTATTTTGGAGATAAGGGATTTTCATTTCTCGAAAGAATTAAATACTCCGACTCCGAATAGCCTGTTTCCTAAGTTGGCTTTCAAATAATTAGTGATTTATTTCACAAAGGGGTTGACTTCTGACCCGTTTTTTCTGATATTGGTTTTACTGATTTTTTATCGTTTCCGACTGAGACAAAGTCAGATATCACATTGTCTCAGGCCGGCTCAATTAGGAGGGAATGTGCGGCAGGATGCAATGTTAATGGCAACAGCGTTAAAGGAAAACGGTTATATGTCAGGTTCGTACAAACCAGCTTACCCATCATTTCCCCGACAGATAATTATTATTGTTGGTGGTTTTGGCAGTGGCAAAACCGAAGTCTCCGTAAATCTTGCTAAATTTTTGGCCGTATCGCAAAAAACTCCGGTAACGATTGTTGATCTTGATCTGGTTAATCCATATTTCCGTTCCCGTGAAGCGACTGAAGAATTAGAGAAACTTGGTGTTAGAGCAATTGCTCCGCGAGGGGAACAGTTTCACGCCGATCTGCCGATTTTATTGCCTGAAGTAAAAGGAGCAATTGAGAATATAAACGGCTATCTGATTCTTGATGTCGGCGGCGATTCCCAGGGATCAAAGGCGCTTGGTTCCTTGAATGTATCCGACAAGACAAACAATTTTGATATGTTACTGGTCGTGAATAGCCGTCGTCCCGCGACTGAGAATGTTGAAACCTCGATAGCAACCATGAAACGAATTGAATATACCGCCGGATTACAATTTACCGGACTTATTTCGAATAGTCATCTTATTGATGAAACCGACTTTGAGATTATCAAAGAAGGTTATGATCTGGTGAAAAAACTCAGCAAAGAGACCGATCTGCCTATAAAATTTATCAGCGCTAAAGAAAATATTTTGCAAAATAGTGGTATAAATAAATTTAAATGCCCCATATTACCTCTGACCCGGTCGATGCTGAAACCGTGGGAGAGAGGTATAAATTAGCAAATTAAATAAAGGATTTAATAAATATGCCCGGAATAAGAATTGACAAAAAATACTGCAAAGGATGTGAACTGTGCGTTCAGGCCTGCCCGATGCAGATTATATCGATGTCAAAAGAGATAAATGTTAAAGGCTTTTTTATTGCCAAAGTGCACGAACCAACCAAATGTATCGGTTGCAGGATTTGTGCTATCATCTGTCCTGATATTGCCATCGAAGTTGTTACCCACGGAACGCAGTATATACCATTTGAATATTAAGTTTGGAGATAGATTATGGCCAAAAAATTAATGAAAGGTAATGAGGCGCTCGGCGAGGCTGCGATTGCAGCCGGAGCTTTGAACTACTTTGCCTATCCGATCACTCCACAGAGCGAGGTTGCCGAGTATCTCTGTTGGAGGCTTCCCCAGGTTGGCGGAAATTTTGTTCAGGCCGAATCCGAAGTTGCTGTCGGCAATATGCTTTTTGGCGCTGCTGCCACAGGAAAAAGAATCTTTACGACTTCATCGAGCCCCGGTATAAGCCTGATGCAGGAAGCGATTTCATATATGGCCGGAGCTCATCTGCCGGTAGTGCTTATAAATATTATGCGTGGTGGCCCCGGATTGGGCGGAATCTTACCGGCCCAATCTGATTATTTTCAGGCGGTTAAAGGAGGCGGTCATGGTGATTATCGATTGGTCGTGCTTGCACCGGCATCGGTGCAGGAAGCGGTCGATTTAATGATCGAGTCTTTTGATATTGCCGAAAGATACCTCACTCCGGTGATGATTATCGGCGATGGTATGATCGGCCAGATGATGGAATCGGTTGAATTTCCGAAAAAATATCGTCAGCAGAACGATCCGAGCAAATCTGATTGGGCACTCACTGGTGCCAAAGGCCGTTCAGCTCGAGTTGTCAAATCGCTCTTCCTTGATGGTAAAAAACTCGAAGATAACTGCCTGAAACTCGAAGCCAAATATGTTGAAATTCGGAAAAATGAGGTCAAATACGAGCTTTACAAAGTATCGAATAAAAATAAAGTACTAATTACTGCCTACGGAACAATGGCTCGTATCTGCCAAACTGCTATTGACGAACTTGAAGAAGAAAAAATCAGCGTTGGTCTGATGCGTCCGATCTCGCTTTATCCTTTCCCAGAGAAAGAGATGTTTAAAGAAGCAAACAAACCAAATATATTGGCAATCCTTGATATTGAGATGTCAACCGGCCAGATGGTCGAGGATGTTGAACGAGTCACCAAAAGTATCAAACCGATTGAGTTTTTTGGCCATACTGGTGGAATTGTCCCGACCCCGGAAGAGGTCAAGGATAAGGTCTATGAAATGCTAAAAAAGTTCAAAAAAGATAAGAAAAAAAGTTGATCACTTTGATCAAATGAGGATAAAATGTCGAGTAATCCAAATACAATTTTTAAGCGCCCGGAATCGTTAAGCGATAATATTACCCATTACTGTCCCGGTTGTACTCATGGTGTGATTCACCGCCTTGTCGCCGAATCGCTCGATGAGTTGGGACTGCGGGAACGTGCGGTTGGTGTCGCTCCGGTCGGTTGTTCGGTTTTGATTTACAATTATTTTAATTGTGATTTTATGGAAGCGGCCCATGGTCGTGCACCGGCGCTGGCGACCGGTTTTAAACGGACCCGCCCCGATATGATAGTATTTACCTATCAGGGCGATGGTGATCTGGCCTCAATTGGAATGGGTGAGATCGTTCATGCCGCCAATCGTGGTGAAAAGTTCACAACTATTTTTGTTAATAATGCCATTTACGGCATGACTGGCGGACAGAAGGCGCCGACCACGATGCCATTGCAAAAAACGTCAACTTCACCGGCCGGTCGCGATGTTACCAAGGCCGGATTTCCGATTCGGATGGCCGAGCTTTTGGCCACATTAAAAACTCCGTCGTTTATTGCTCGCGGAGCGGTACATACTCCGATGCATATTGTCCAGACAAAAAAGCTGATTAAAAAGGCGTTTCGTCTGCAAAACGAGAATAAATGTTTTTCGTTGGTTGAAGTTCTTTCGACCTGCCCGACCAACTGGGGAATCGATCCCAACGGTTCTCTGCAATGGGTGACCGACAACATGCAACCATATTACCCGCTTGGCGTTTATAAAGACCCCGAAAAAAAGAACGGGGAGGAAAGCTAATATGGCGACTCAAAAGGAAGTAGTTTTTGCCGGTTTTGGCGGGCAGGGTGTCATGACTGCCGGACAGCTTCTCGCTTACACTGCTATGGAAGAAGGTAAACAGGTTATCTGGATTCCGTCTTATGGTCCTGAAATGAGGGGCGGAACCGCCAACTGCACGGTTGTTGTTTCAGATAATAGAATCGGCTCACCGGTTATCAATACGCCGCAGTCGGCCTGCATTTTTAATCGCCCATCACTCGATAGATTCGGCGCGACCATAAAAAAAGGTGGCCTGCTACTGATTAATAGCTCACTTATCGATATCACTTCGGAAAGAGACGATATAACTGAAGTGCTTGTACCATGTAATGATATTGCCAGTAAAGTCGGGAGTGCAAGAGTCGCCAATATGGTGATGCTTGCTGCTTATGTCGCCGCCACCGATATTGTCAGTTTTAAAACGCTTAAAAAAATGCTGACCGAAAAACTGGGATCGAGAAAAAAAGAACTGCTTGAAATAAATTATAAAGCATTTGATGAAGGGCGCAAACTTGGCAAAAAGATTGCCGACAAAGGTTAGTTTATGATTATCGACAGCAATAAAATACAAAAAGTTATCGATGATTCTCCGCAGGATAAAAAACAGTTGATTATGATTCTCCAAAATATCCAGCAGGAATTTCATTATCTGCCAAAAGAATCTATTGGACTGGTATCGGAATATCTCGGCATGCCGCAAAGTACAGTTTACAGCGCCGCGACATTTTATAAATCGTTCAGTCTTGTCCCGCGCGGCGAAAATATAATAAAGGTCTGCAAAGGTACCGCCTGTCATATCAAAGGTGCCGATCTGATTATCGATCAGCTTGATGCCGGTATCGGAATTAAACCGGGGCAGACTACAAAAGATATGAAATATACAATTGAGGTTGTCAATTGTGTCGGAGCCTGCGCCATGGCCCCGGTGATGATCGTCAATGATAAATATTTCGGTGAAGTCAAATGCAACCGGGCGACAAAACTGGCAAAGACGGGCTAAGATGAAAATAGATTCAATTACAAAGCTCGATAAATGGCGCAAAGAGATTTTGACCAAACAAAAAACGATCAAAACCAAAGTTCTGATCTGTCTTGGTCCCGGTTGTCTCGCTGGCGGCTCTGATCTGATTCTAAAAGAATTTCAGACTCTCCTGAAAAAGAAAAAGATCAAAGATATTTCAGTTGAGTCGGTCAAAAAAACCGGATGTCATGGTTTCTGCGCCCGTGGACCATTGGTGATTATCGAACCGCTTGGTATCTTTTATTCAAAAGTCAAAAAGATGCATGTCAAAGATATAATTGAAAAGACGCTTCAAAAGGGTGAGATAATAGAAAAGCTGCTTTATAAAGACCCTAACACTGAAAAAATTTACAAAGAGTGGCGCAAGATTCCGTTTTATGCACGGCAGCAGAAAATTGCTTTGCGTAATGTCGGTCAAATCGACCCTGATGAAATAACCGATTATATCGCCAATGGCGGGTATGCGGCACTGGCCAAAATTCTGAAAAGTATGAAACCTGATGATGTCATCGAGCAGGTCAGCAAATCGGGTCTTCGTGGACGAGGTGGAGCCGGTTTCTCAACCGGTCGCAAATGGGCCACCTGCGCCAAAGCCGAAGAAAATCCTCATTATGTCCTCTGCAATGGTGACGAGGGCGACCCCGGTGCATTTATGGACAGGTGCATCATGGAGGGCGACCCGCATACTGTTTTGGAAGGTATGATTATCTGCGCCTATGCGGTTGGCTCACAAGAGGGATATATCTATGTCCGCGAGGAATACCCGCTGGCGGTGGTGAATCTTCAAAAAGCAATCGATGACGCCCGTAAATATGGCCTTCTTGGTGATAATATCCTTGGCACCGATCTATGTTTTGACCTGAAAATTAGCAAGGGCGGCGGCGCATTTGTTTGCGGTGAATCATCGGCGTTGATGCGGTCAGTTGCCGGTGAAATCGGTGAACCGCGCGCCAAATATGTCCGCTCAGTCTTAAAAGGACTGCATGATAAACCAACTGTCTTGAACAATGTCGAAACGTTCGCTAACATTCCGGTAATAATCGAAAAGGGCGCCGATTGGTTTTCGGCGATTGGAACCAAAAAAAGCACCGGTACCAAAGCATTTTCATTAGCCGGGAAAATTAAAAATACCGGACTGATCGAAGTGCCGATGGGTATCAAACTAAAAGAAATCATCTATGATATCGGCGGTGGAATCAACGATAATCGCGAATTCAAGGCGGTGCAAACCGGTGGGCCATCCGGCGGATGCCTCCCGGCTGATAAACTTGACCTTGAGGTTGATTTCGACACTCTGGCCGATAACGGCTCGATGATGGGTTCCGGCGGGATGGTCGTGATGGACGACCGCACCTGTATGGTTGATGTCTCGCGGTACTTCCTCAATTTCTTGGTTGAAGAATCGTGCGGCAAATGTGTCCCATGCCGCGAAGGACTTTTTCAACTTCATAAACTAAATGAAAAAATCTGCGAGGGCAAAGGTACCGAAGACGATCTGAAACTGATGGAAAATCTGTCAGAAACAATTATCTCAGGTTCACTTTGTGGACTGGGGCAGTCTGGTCCTAATCCGTTTTTAAGTACCATTATGTATTTCCGGGATGAATACGAAGCGCATGTTAACAAGCAGGAATGTCCCGGTGGTGTTTGCAAGAATTTAATTACGTATAGAATAAATGACGATTGCAACGGTTGTATGGCCTGTCTCAGTGTCTGTGCCGCAGGTGCAATAAAAGGCAAAAAGAAAGAACAGCACATCATTGATGAGGTCAAATGTGACCGCTGTGGTGCCTGTTTTGCCGTCTGCAATATTAACGCGATAGATATAATTTAATAGGTAGCTTATGGTAAAACTGCAAATAAACGGAAAAACTGTCGAGGCCCGCGAGGGCGAGATGCTTCTGGCGGTGATACAACGGATGGGGATCGATGTCCCTACCCAATGTCATCATGAGGCGATCGAGCCGACCGGCAACTGTCGTCTCTGCATGGTTGAAATCACCAAAAAGAATTGGGATGGCTGGAAAAAAAGTGTCACCTCATGTTTATATCCAGTCGAAGAAGGACTGATTGTTGAGACACATAACGACAAACTGTTTGAGATCAGGAAAACAATTCTTGATCTGCAACTGGCCCGCTCCCCGCATTCTGATTATGTCACAAAGATGGCCGCAGAATACGGACTCGAAAAATCATCATATCCGGCCGAGCCACAAGGTGATGATTGTATTATGTGTTACGCCTGCACAAGGATCTGCGATGTTCTCGGAAAATCGGCGATTGCACCGACCATGCGTGGTCATGAAAAGATTATCGCAGGACCGTTTGGCGAAGCACCACCCGACTGTATCGGATGTCTCAGTTGTGCCCATATCTGCCCGACCGATCATATCAAATGGAACGATAAGGGTAATACCAGAAAGATTTGGGATAAAAAATTCAAACTGATAAAATGCAAAAAATGCGGCAAGAAGACAATCACCAGGGAATTTGCAGATTATTTAATTGAAAAACGAGAACTGCCATCAGAATATTTTGATACCTGCGATGTCTGCAAACGGAAAGAGACTGCTGAAAAAATGGGCGAACTGGTTATCAAAGCAAGGGAGGCGACAATATGAAATACCGTTTCCAGGTGATCCCTGAGCTTTGCACCGGATGCCGCACTTGCGAATTGGCCTGCGCCTTCAAATATGCAAAAGATGGAATACCGGGGACAAGCCGGATTTATCCGCTGGCTTATGCCAAAGATCAGTATGTCCCGGTGGTTTGTTTCCAGTGCGATGATGCTGCCTGTGTCAAAGCCTGTATGTTTGATGCCCTGCGCCGAAATGACGAAACCGGCGCGGTTGAACTTGATAAGGAACGATGCGTCAAATGCGAGGCATGTGTTGCCGCCTGCCCATTTGGATGTGCCTTGACCGATACCGGTCAAAACGAGATCGTCAAATGTGATCTCTGTCAGGGCGATCCGGTTTGCGCCAGATTCTGCCCCGAAGCGGCACTGAAATATGTCGAAATAGAAGATTGAGTGGACTAGTGGGGTAAGTAAGACAAAAAGGCCTGATGTACTATCAGGCCTTTTCTTGTTTGGGGAATAATTTAGTTTAATTAGAATTAGTAGGTCGAAACCCCTGCGGTTTCGACAAATGTCTGCTACAAGGATTTAAAAGATGGATAGAAATTCAATTAAATATGAACCTAAATTTGTGGCTTTCTTAGACATACTCGGATATAAGAGTATGATTGATAAGGATAAAGTTTCCTCAATTGAGATAATATATAAAATAGAAAAAGCATTATCTGGATCAATAGAAATGCTTAAGTCTGATTTTGAGGATAAAATTTCGATTAAAATGTTCTCCGATTGTTTTTGTATTTCGTTTGAAAATACATCAAATATTCTTCAAGATATATTGCCACAATTGGCCATTTTTCAGTTATTTCTTTCGCTTGAAGGGATATTTGTAAATGGAGCTCTTTCCAAAGATCTGCATTATGAGAGTGATAGAATAATTTTTAGCAAAGCTTTGGTTAAGGCTCACAATCTACAAGAAAAAGAAAAATATCCAAGAATAATAATTGATGAAGGCATATTTGATAATGGAGAGCGTGAACTAATATTCTCTAATGAATATATATTAAAAGATGCGGATAATTATTATTTTCTTGACTATTTGGATCTTGATCGAGAACCATTCTGTAGCATTGATGCAGATGATTTTATTGAATCCCATAAGAATGTTATTTTGAATGCAGTAAAAGAGAATTTTGGTAACTCACATATACTGGCCAAGTATCGATGGCTCTCGGAGTACCATAACAGTAGATTTGATTGCAAATATAATGAATATGATTATGAAAAAGAAGAAATAGCTCTATTATCACCGGCGCTAAAGATTAATGTTCCGGCTGTGTTTCCAGGTTTTTCGAAATCATAATACAGAAGGCAAATCATGCAAATAGTATTGGCAACACACAACAAAGATAAAATCCGAGAGATAAAAAATCTCCTCGGTGAACTTCCTGTTGAAATTAAAACCTTCGAAGATTTCCCGGAGATGCCGGATGTAGAAGAAACCGGCACGACTCTCGAGGAAAACGCAATATTAAAATCTAATGCTATCAACGAATATACCGGACTGGCCGCTTTGGCCGATGATACCGGACTTGAGGTCGATGCACTCGGCGGACAACCGGGAGTGTACTCAGCTCGTTACGCTGGCCCCGGATGTTCCTACGAAGATAATTGCAATAAACTTCTCGATGAGCTAAAAAATGTCTCAACCGAAAGACGCAACGCCGCTTTCCGAACTGTGATTGCCATCACCTGGTCTAAAGATGAAGTCGAAACAGTCGAGGGGAGAGCCGACGGCATAATTACAAAATCAAAGCAGGGTGAATCCGGTTTCGGTTATGACCCGGTTTTTTATTATCCGCCGCTGGGGAAAACCTTTGCCGAGATGACTCTTGATGAAAAAAACAAAGTCTCCC
>JAUVBC010000167.1 GCA_030591405.1 Candidatus Zixiibacteriota bacterium | reverse complement strand
GATTGGGTGCAGTTTAAAATGCTCACCTCTCATGAGATTACCCCGTTTTCGGGATATGATCAGAGATATCGAGCGAAAAATTTTGGTAATATCGGAGAGCAATAATAAGGAGAGTCTTAATAGCTATCTTCATGGCAAACTCGATGAAACCGATGTTTTTGTCGGAAATGAGAGTATCATTATTGATTGTTTTATTAAAAGTCTGGAGTCAAGTGAGCCGTTAAAACTTTTGCTGAAAAATGGCGAAAGTCTGGTTGGTTTAATTCCAAAATCAATGAGTATCAGGGTAGATGGCTGGGATCTGGCTCTATATGAACAGGGTGATGGCAAGATTTATTTTATATCACTGAGCGATATTTCCAGGATGGAATCGGTAAAGATGGCTCAGGAAATGATGGTTGAGGTTTAAGATCGTCTGAAATAGATTAAATATTTTGGTTGACATGGCGCATTTCCGGTTTTTCTTAAGTAGTTATGAATAAATGGGGTGCGCGAGATATAGCTTTTGCCGGAATCATTGCCGCTTTATATGCCGTTTTGACCATAAGTCTGGCACCAATTAGTTATGGCGTATATCAGATTAGAGTCGCAGAGGTCTTAACAATATTACCATTTGTATATCCGGTAGCAATGATCGGGCTGTTTGTCGGATGTCTCGTGGCAAACATTTTTGGCGGCAACGGTCTTCCTGATATCATATTTGGCTCTCTTCTTACGCTGTTTGCTGGTTATCTGACTTATTTAACATCAAAAATACGTTCGCGTAAAATTTCTTTGATTCTGGCACCACTTCCACCGGTATTGATCAATGCTTTTGGGGTTGCGGTCTATTTATCACTCATAACCGATATGTCGTACCTTTTTGTGGTTCAGATGGTTGGCGTTGGCCAATTGGTCGCCTGCTATGGTTTGGGACTGCCGCTTCTTTATTATCTGGTGTCAAAGAAGATAGGATTTCTAAGTCGATTGAGCTTGGGTAAGTAATTTAATTTTTAGGGACTTTATATTATGCCAAAAGAATTGCTAATTTTTGAGGATAATCAATACGCTGATTTTTATCCCCTGTCATTATTGCGACCGGTTTATTTTCTCAGACCGGGGATAAGATACCTTTATGAGATAATTTCAAATAATTTTATTGAGTATAATACAAATCTGTTTTGTCGAGAGAATTTTGGTGATCTAATATCAGAACAAACGACCTATCCTGTTAATAAGACCGATTTTTCTGATACCAGTGAGACTGTTTTGATAAATGGCCGTATCAAAGCCGATTTGAATCTGTTTGCTGCGCTGCAAAAGGCTGATACCGATGTTTTGATTTTGTCAAAGGGTGTCCTGGTTGGTGCCAAAATATTCGGCATGTTATCGACCGAGGAAATCGACCTTTTGAAGAAAATGAATTTTGATGCTCTTATTGACAAACTAAAAACTCGTAATGAGGTGATGGAAATTGAGATAGGTTTTTACAATTATCTCTGGGATATAGTCAATGATATTGAACGGGCTATTGAAGATGATGTTTCTTATCTAAAAAAGATTCTTAAAATTTCGGATTCATTTATCACCGGTGGGAGCAAAGATATTTCGATGGCCTTCCCCGGGGTTGTGTTTATAAATGGCGAAAATATTATGATCTCCCGTGATGCTCAAATTCTTCCGGGGGCGGTTTTGAACGGTTCTGATGGTCCTATCTATATCGACAGTCAGGTATTTATCGAGCCGCATACGTATTTGATTGGTCCGGTTTATGTTGGCCCGAAATCACGTTTGGTCGGCGGAAAGATAACCGGATGTTCGATTGGTCCGGTCTGCCGGGTTGGGGGAGAGGTCGAAGAATCAATCATACAAGGTTACAGTAATAAGTATCATGCCGGATTTTTGGGACATGCTTATGTTGGCGAATGGGTCAATTTTGGAGCGATGACAACCAATTCCGATCTTAGAAATGACTATAAAAATGTTAAGGTTTCTATTAATGGCGAGATAATCGATACCGGCTATTTAAAGATCGGGTCATTCATTGGCGATTTCACCAAAACCGCTATTGGTACGTTACTTAATACCGGAATAAATATCGGGATCGCCTGCAATGTTCTTGGCAATGGTCTGGTGGCCGAAAAAGAGATTCCATCGTTTACATGGTATGCTGCCGGACGATTGCACGAGTATCGAATTACAAAAGCGCTGGAAACAATTGAAAAAAGTATGGCCCGTCGTAAGGTTGAATTAGGACAATCGCTGAAGGATAACCTTGCGGAGATTTCAAAAAATCGATTGAGCCGTAAAAAGAAAAGCGAATAATATTGATCATGCAGACGCTTAATTATATGCCGATAAATAGAATAATGGCAAAAATTAGTAGAGGAAGAAGTAATGTCTGAGCTTCGGCGCGATCCGATAACAGGACGATGGGTGATAATTTCAACGGTCAGAGGAAAACGCCCCAGTAGTTTCGGCAATATGGTCAGACAGGAGGAACCGCATCTTTGTCCGTTCTGTCCCGGTAATGAAAGCAGTACTCCCCCCGAAGTTTTAGCCTACCGTAGCGATCAATCCCAGCCAAATAAAAAAGGCTGGTTTCTGAGAGTGATCTCGAATAAATACCCGGCCCTGACAATTGAGGGTTCATTAAGTCGCGAGCCAAAAGGTATCTATGATAAAATGGATGGTATCGGGGCGCATGAGGTGATAATTGAAACCGCAGATCATGCCCGCGATCTGGCTGATTTGTCGATTGATGAAATAAAAAATGTTTTGTGGGCCTTCCGTGATCGGACACTTGATCTCCAGAAGGATCACCGGTTCAAATATATTCTTATTTTTAAGAATCATGGGGAAGCGGCCGGGGCTTCACTGGAACATAGCCACAGCCAGCTTATCGCGACGCCGATTATACCGCATATCGTGATCGAAGAAATAAACGGTGCCAGGAAATATTTCAATTTTAAGGAACGATGTATCTTCTGTGATATTATCCGACAGGAAATAAGCGAGTCAGAAAGAGTAGTTCGCGATTATGGCGATTTTATATCATATGTACCATACGCCTCAAGATTTCCGTTCGAAGTCTGGCTGGTGCCAAAACAACATATGTCGCATCTGGTTGATATCGGTATCGATACCTATCAATATCTGGCCGAGGCGCTGAAAGATACGTTAAATAGGTTAAGAGTGTCGTTGAACAACCCGGCCTTTAATTTTATCATTCATTCAGCCCCGGTGGGCGGCGAATATAATGAGATTTACCATTGGCATATCGAAATTATTCCGAGAATAACCAGTGTGGCAGGATTTGAGTGGGGTTCGGGATTTTATATTAACCCGACGCGGCCGGAAGATTCGGCTCAATTTATGAGAGATGTCGATCCATCACAGGCCGAGAAAATGTTTGGCGCCAAGGTTGTGCCCAAATCAAAATGAAAAAGTTAAAAATAGCCTTTATCACTCCGGAAGCGGTTCCATTTGCCAAAACCGGGGGACTGGCTGATATCTCAGGTATTCTTCCCGGGATACTCAGTAAAGCCGGTCTATCTGTAAAACTATTTTTACCGATGTACCGTCAGGTTTTGGAAAAGTATCAAAATCTGAAGATGGTAAAAAAAGATATTAAAATTGAAATATCCGATAAAACTTATCTGGCCGATATATTATTTTTGCATGACGAATCAACTGGATTGGATATTTATTTTATTGCCAATAAGGAATTATTTGACCGCCCCGAATTGTATCGTGATAATAATACTGGTAAAGATTACAAAGATAACTTGAATCGTTTTCTGTTTTTCTCCGAGGCTATTCTTAAGACTTTGAAATATCTTGATTGGGCGCCAGATATTATTCATGCCAATGACTGGCAGACGGCGCTGGTGCCATCATTATTGAAAACCAAATATGAGGATGATTTATTTTTTGGCAAAACCGCCTCAATATTCACTATTCATAATATGGCGTATCAGGGTCAATTCCCGGCAAATGAGTTTGGAAATATCGGGTTGAATAAAGGGTATTTTGCCCCGGAAGCATATTTTGAATTTTGGGGACGAGTCAATCTTATGAAAGCGGCCATCTGTCTGGCCGATATTGTCACCACCGTTTCACCAACCTACGCAGTGGAGATTCAAACGTCGGAAGAATACGGAATGGGTCTTGAAGGGACTTTAATAAAACGTTCTAAGGACCTTTATGGAATACTAAACGGTGTTGATTACGAGACCTGGTCGCCCGGTAGCGACAAATTGATAACTGCACTATACACGATAAAAAATATTTCGGGCAAAAAGAAAAACAAACAGGCGCTGATTAAAGCGGCCGGTTTGCCTTATAGGAAGAAGCAGCCTTTGATTGGAATGATTTCTCGCCTCGACAGCCAGAAAGGATTTGATCTTCTTGAAGAAATAATGGAGCAGATTCTTGATCTCGATCTTCAGTTTATTCTGCTTGGCACCGGCAGTAAAAAGTATCATGACTATTTTGCAAACTTAGCTATAAAATATCCTGAGAGTTTTAAGCCGTTTTTGGAATTTGATAATCGATTGGCGCATCTTATCGAAGCCGGCTCAGATATGTTTCTAATGCCGTCGCGGTATGAACCATGCGGTCTCAATCAGATGTATAGTCTGAAATATGGGACTGTTCCGATTGTCAGGAAAACCGGAGGATTGGCCGATACTATTGTCGATTTCGATGAGAAGACTTTGACCGGAACCGGTTTTGTTTTCGAAGAATACGACCCTGCCGAGTTGTTTCAAACAATTAAACGGGCCCGCAAATTGTTTGACCAGAAGAGGGTCTGGAATAAAGTTGTTAAGCAGGGGATGAGCCAGGATTTCTCATGGGAAAGCTCGGCACAGAAGTATCATGAAATTTATCAAATGGCGCAGGATAAATTATAGGAAATGTCAACAGATCAATTTAACAATTCTTACAATTTAGTATCGCTGAAAAAAACTCTTCGTTTGAGCTATCTGTTGTTGGCCCTTGGTATAATTGCGCATCTCTCTCAGGCGCTTTATTTTGATTTTACGCAGGATGATGCTTTTATCACCTTTCGTTATGCCGCCAATTTTTTAAATGGCGATGGTCTCGTATATAATATTGGGGAACGGGTCGAGGGGTACACCAATTTTCTCTGGATGATTATTATGATTCTGGGGAAATTGTCCGGGATAGATTTTGTTATCTTTTCTCGAATAGTTGGTATGGTGTGCGGCGTCGGAACAATTATTTTTACCTGGTTCATCGGCAGAATCATTTTTGACCGGCAAAGTTATTTACCCGGGTTGTGTTCGTTCTTTCTGGGGACAATTTTATCATTTGGATACTGGTCGGTTGCAGGATTGGAAACGACCGCATTTTCAATGATGACAGTCGGAGCGATTTATTTCTATTTAAGAAAATCATATAGTGTCATTATTTTTTTGGTGCTGGCAACGCTGCTTCGACCGGAAGGTGGTTTGGTCTTTGGAATTATCCTGGCTCACAGTATTATTTCAGCAAAATCTTTTACTAAATATGCCGGGACCATTTTGGCCGCTTATATTATTTTGTTACTGCCTTATGCGATATTCAAATGGACATATTTCTCAGCGCTACTGCCAAATCCATTTTATGCCAAAACCGGATTTAATTTAAAGCAGTTGTATAACGGGCTGGAATATACCG
>JAUVBC010000173.1 GCA_030591405.1 Candidatus Zixiibacteriota bacterium | reverse complement strand
TCATCAAGACGGGTGATTACTTCCGGGCGGGACACGCAGAACTCAAGTCCCTCGCGTCGCATTTCTTCGATCAGAATAGCGAGATGAAGTTCGCCTCGTCCGGAAACTTTGACACCATCTGCACGACCAAGATCTTCCATCCGCAGAGCAACATTAACTCGAAGCTCTCTGATTAGTCGTTCTTTCAACTGCCGGAGCATGATCGCGGTGCCTTCCTGCCCTGAGAATGGCCCGGTGTTGACCAGAAAAAACATTGAAAGAGTAGGTTCCTCGATCTCAAGCGGTTTTAACGCTTCTTTGGTATCTTCATTTTTGGAAAAGGTATCGCCAATACCAATCTCGGTTGGTCCGGCCAACCAGACAATATCGCCGGCAGCGATTTCATCGGTCTCAACCCGGGTCAGTCCGCGGGTGATCCACATATGGAGACCTTTTGCCTTTGAGGATGAAACAAACTCCCAATCTTTATCTGGCGACGAAGTATCTTTTAGCTTAGTCACCATCCGGGTGAAATCCTCACCTTTTTTCAGGCAGCCGCGAAGGACTCGTCCACAACCGATCTGGCCGATATAATCGCTCCAGTCAAGCGAGCTGACCTGCATCAGGAAATCGCCATTCTGATCGACCTGCGGGGGAGGAACCTCATCAATGATCATCTGAAAAAGAGAATCCATTCCTTTATGCTCATCTTTGTCTAAATCGTTGACGAACCATCCGGCAAGACCGGTGCCATAAAGAACCGGAAATTGCGCCTGTTCATCGGTGGCGCCTAATTCTATAAAAAGATCAAATGTTTTATTCAGCGTATAATCAACACGGGCGTTCGGGCGATCAACTTTATTGATAATAACTATCGGTTGGATACCAAGTCTTAAGGCACGCATCAGTACATAACGGGTTTGAGGCATTGGCCCTTCGGCGGCATCCACCAAAAGCAGAACCGAATCAACCATCGAGAGGACCCGTTCGACTTCGCCGGAGAAATCAGCATGGCCGGGCGTGTCGATAATGTTTATCAGGTAATCGTTCCATGAGACGGTGCAGTGTTTTGACCGAATGGTAATGCCGCGTTCACGTTCGATGATATTGTTGTCCATCAACCGTTCGGCAACTTCCTGATTGTCGCGGAATGTTCGGGTCGCTTTAAAGACAGAATCTATGAGTGTCGTTTTACCGTGATCAACATGGGCAACAATAGCAAGATTTCGTATGCGAGAAATATCAGTCATTATTCAAAACACCTTTTTTGTACGGCGCCAATAGCGACGTAACATCTTATTAACAGATCTACCGATTAATCTTTTAAGGGAATAATCACGCAGAAAAAACCCGAACAACTATTTTAGCTATCCGGATATTAGTAACAACGCGGGAAGTATAATGTTTCATCTTATTTTGTCAATGAATATTTTTGGGTCTGACAATTATGTCAATTCTATACTATTTTGGCTTAACCGTTAACAATCGAAACATTTGAGTAAATATTACCCCAAAATTATCAAATAGATACCTTTAGTCTATTTCCTGTCTGCTGTTTTCGCACTTTGGGCCAGTAATGCCATTGTTTCTTCTGCCTGGACGGCTAGGGGGGGTGATTGTTCACTATCCAAAATTTCTCGGTTCGAGTTCAGGCTATAAAATATCCCTGATTTGGATGAATTGAGCAACTGTTTACAATATGCAATGAATTTCCAGAAATTTAACTAAATTTTGGGTCTTATTGCCGGCAATAAATAGAAAAATATTTTCTTCATTTCTCATCATCATCCATTTCGCGCATTGCGCGAAGGATTCCCAAAGCGCTCGATCCGGTGGCGAGTTTTGCAAGCTTTTCCATACGAGCCTGATCCATGGAAAATTTGTTCTTCATGCGAGCTTCAAAGGCCTTTTGGAGTATTTCAATAAGCTTTTCCAGTTCGTACGGTTTTGGAAGATAGCTGAAAGCACCCAGCTTGGTACATTCAACGGCGGAATCCATAGAACCATGTCCGGTAAGGATAATAACTTCGAGATACTTGTGTTCCTTTTTTATTATTTCCAGTACTTCTTTACCATTCATCCCCGGCATTTTCAGATCAAGCAGGGCCAGATCGAATTTATCATTATGCGTCGCTTCGATTGCTTCCTGACCATTGGTAGCTTTGGTGACCTCAAAATCTCTAAGCTCAAGTCGTTTTGCGATTGAGTCAAGGAATTTTATTTCGTCATCAACTATCAAAAGTTTGATTTTTTTAGACATCATGCACCTCTATTTAATATATTTAAAATCCAATATATCGCCAGTAACCCAAAATAGTCCAAAACCATAAAACCAAAAATGAAAGTATTAGAACTATAAAGCCATGCTTAAAGAAATCGCTCAAAGTCACCAGTTGCTCTCCGGTAATTGGATCTTTTGCCATAGCATAGGCGATGGCATTATTGGGTGTTCCAATTATAAGCATATGGGCAAACGATGATGCAAAGGCTGTGGTAAAACCAATCATCCAGGGATGAGTTCCGGAAATGGTCGCCATTGGAATAGTTATTGGTCCAATAGCTGAAACAGTCGCGCCATCGCTCATGAAGTTTGTGGCAATTCCTGTAAAAAGACTGGTGGCAATTGCAAGGCCTTCACCACTTTTTAGAAATTCCGGCAGAATACCGATAAAACTGTCGGCGAGAAATAACGCGGCTCCGGTAACCGCCAATCCTTTGCCAAGAGCACAAGCGCTGGCATATAAGGCAACCACTTCCCATTGAATACCGGCAATATCACGCCAGCGTAAAACTCTAAAAATATTAAGGAGAACCAAGGCCAGAATAACCGGTCCACCCATTCCGAAAATATCACTGGTGGTTATCCATAAAGCAATCAAACCGATTAATATTGCAGCGGTAATATATTCTTTTTGGTTCATTGGCCCAATTTTTTTAGCGGATTGTTTTACTATCGAGGAAACATTAAGAGATTTAACCTTTATTTTTCGGCCAAACACTATAAAGAAATATGCCGCAATGACCAATGCCATTACCGGAACAAATGGTAAACCATATTGTACCCATTGGCCAAATGTCGGGGCAATACCATAATCAGAAAGAATTCCCATCATGACCGCATTACGACCTCCGGCCGCCGGCGATCCCGGCCCCCCGCAATTGGCTACAAAACAAAGCGATAAAACAAACATAACCGCCAGTGCTTTATCCTGTTTAACCCCCGCGGCGCGTATGGTCGAGGCATACACAACCATAAATAGGGGCATAATGAAGGCAATTAAAGCGTGCTCCGATACAAATGAGCAGGCTATTCCCAACATTGGTAAAAACAAAAATAACAGCAGTTTTAAATTTTTGGCGGGTCCTAAAAGAAATAATCCTATTCGCCGATCAAGTCCTGTTTTGCTAATTGCGAAGGACATTGCCAAAACACCAAATATAAAAATAACAGCATCTTTGGAATATGCCTGAGCGATATCGTCGGGTTTCAGAACTCCAAGAAAATACATAAACACACCAACAAGTAAGGCGGTAATTCCGACGGGAATTGCCCCGGTTGCCCAGAAAAGTGCGGCCACAATTAGAATACCTAACATCACCTTGGCCCGAAAGGCTGCTTGATCAGAAGTCAGAGGGATTACAGTTTTATTGCCGTTGGCATCATTCTGTTTTTCTTCCAGGCTGTATTTATGTCCGTAATATGATGCTATATTTTCGCCCTCTTTCATCTGAAAATATCCGGAATATCCCTGAATTATATCTAATGCCTTGCCTGTCTTGGGAGTAGATAATAAATCCATCATTCGCTGAGGAGCCGGCATGAGAGCCAAAATCGTAAATATTATTAAGCCGAGTAAAATAATTCCAGGACGCGAATTATGAGATCCTTTAAGCCATTTCCACAATGAATCTTTCTCAACAAAAGGAATTTCTTGTCTGGCCATTACATGAATTTTATCTTGACGAGCCGATTCAATAACCTTTACAAGTTCGTCAAAATCACAAGGTTTTTCTAAATATGAATATGCTTCCAAGCGTCCGGTCGTCATGGCTGATTCCATACTGGCATGAGCTGTCAGCATTATTACCTGAAGGGCTGGCCGATAATGCCTGATTTCCTTAAGAACCTCCTCACCATCCATCCCCGGCATTTTGCGATCTAAAATAACGATATCTATGTCGCTGTCATTACGAACCAACTTTATGGCATCGTCGCCATTGTTGACATCAATGGTTTCATAATCACGTAAATTCAACCTTTTTACAATTGAAGTTCGGAATAACTCTTCATCATCCACAAGCAAAATCTTAGGCATTATTCTATTCCAATTTTAATCATTATTCTCCAATGAAAGCGCTTTCATTTGCTCGGCAACTTCCTGGCAGATATCCGATATCCTTAGTAAACCGACTATTTCCCCTTTTCTGGAAACCAGGACAGATAAGGTGTCCCACATGATAATTTTTGTTATTGCCTCGCATAATGTTGCGTTCTCATCAATGTTTTCAGTGACAGGATGCATAACGTCCTTTACCTTAGTACCGCGAGCCCCGTAACAAAGATTAGATAATTTATCCTGAAAAAACTGATAATGGCTCATTACCGTGCTTATGATTTGATCGCTGACGCCGGCGCTGGATAATTTACTTACATCACCCAATGCATTGCGCTTCGGTTCCAAAGCCTTTAAAAATGCAAGCTCGCCAAGCTTCCCGATAACCTTCTTGTTTTCATCAATAACAAGAACTGCCCGAAAAGGCTGGCGACCACGATCACGTTTTTCTTGCGCTTTTTGCAAAACCTGAATCGCTTCCAAAAGAGTGGCATCTTGTGAAACCAATCCGTACCTGTCGAGTGGTACCATCAGATCCTTAACGCGTTTTTTGTCCATTATTTCTCCAGTATCCAAAAAGAACCTCTCAAATACAAATTTGTTTAAAATCTATTACTCTTAACCTTTACAGTGCAAAGGCAGTGTTAATATAAATGAACTTCCTTTCCCCAGGGTGCTTTCGGCCTCAATCTTGCCACCCATATTTTTAATTATTCCATAACTCACTGAAAGTCCAAGTCCGGTTCCCTTCCCAACTTCTTTGGTGGAATAAAAGGGCAAAAATATTTTTTCAATTTGTTCTCTTGTCATTCCCATTCCGGTATCAGAAATAATGATTTTTATTTTCTTTTTTTCAAATTTAGTTGTAATTGAAATTCTACCCGGATTATCCTCAAGGGCATCAATGGCATTATTAAGAATATTCAATAATACTTGCTGAAGCTGATTTACATCAGTCTGCATTTGCGGAATTTTATTATCATATTTTCTAATAATTTCTATGTTTGATACTTCCATTTCCTTTCCAAGGATTCCGTCAGCAACATTATCAATAATTTCGTGAATATCGTGAGGTGATATATCCATATCGGTTTTTCTGACAAATCCCAATAACTTACGGGTTACATCGCGACAACGGAATACAGATTCATGGATACTATCTAAATATAATATT
>JAUVBC010000255.1 GCA_030591405.1 Candidatus Zixiibacteriota bacterium | reverse complement strand
TTGGAAGAAGAGTTTTCGATTGAAATCCCGGATGAAGACGCAGAAAAAATTACTTCGGTTGGTGATGCCGTCAATTATGTAAAAGAACACGCCAGTTGAAAATTAGAAAGAGGGCTACTATATGAAGTCCATCAGAACTGTCGTAACCGGAATTGGCTTAGTATCACCGATGGGGTGTGATCCGGATAAATATTTTCAAAAACTCATTGACGGTGAATGCAGTATCGACATAGTTACCCGATTTGACATTTCCGACTATCAGACCAAAATTGCTTCGGAGGTCAAAGATTTTGATCCCTCGTTATTTCTTGAGAAAAAAGAAATACGGAGGCTTGATTATACCGAGCAATATGCACTGTCGGCCAGTCAGATAGCAATAGATGATTCGGGACTGGTTCTTGATAATATTGATCTGGATCGTGCCGGAGTAATAATCGGATCCGGGATAGGCGGAATTACCACCTTTGAAGAGCAACATTCGAAACTTCTGAAATCAGGACCGGGAAGAGTTTCGCCGTTTTTTATTCCGATGATGATTATTGATATGTGCGCCGGATTGGTATCGATACGTTTCGGTTTCCGTGGTCCGAATTATGGCACTGTCTCTGCCTGCGCCTCGTCGTCGCACGCTATTCTTGACGCTTTTAAGATCATCCAGCGGGGTGATGCCGATGTTATGATTACCGGCGGATCTGAATCAACAATAACGGAAACATCGATGGCCGGGTTCTGTTCGTCCAAAGCGATGAGTACTCGTAACGATGAGCCGAAACGCTCCTCGCGACCATTTGATAAGGATCGTGACGGTTTTGTTATGGGTGAGGGTTCCGGTATTGTTATTCTCGAATCGCTGGAATCGGCTTTGGCTCGCGGTGCAAAAATCTATGCCGAGATCGTTGGGGCAGGAATGTCGTGTGATGCCTATCATATGACGGCACCTTTGCCCGATGGCCGTGGAGCGATGATGGCTATGAAAAATGCCCTTAGAGATGCAGATATGGAACCGGGGGAAATAGGTTATATAAACAGTCATGGAACAGCGACTATTCTCGGTGATATTTCTGAAACCAGAGCAATAAAAACAATCTTTGGAGATCAAGCTTACAAGGTCCCGGTTAATTCCACAAAATCCCTGGTTGGACATCTGCTTGGTTCTGCTGGTGCGATAGAATTTATTACATCGCTTCTTTCTATGCAGGCTGGCAAATTGCATCCGACTATTAATTTGGATAACCCGGATCCGGAGTGTGATCTTGATTATGTTCCCAACAAATTCAGAAATCACAATTTTGATGCCTTCCTGTCAAATTCTTTTGGCTTTGGCGGACATAACGTGACTTTGGTGGGCCGAAGATTTAATGATCAAAGTTAATTGTGGCTTTTTTAAACTTCTTAAAGCAGCTTTTTTCGAATAATAGTGCACAAGCCGAAGAAAAGCTGAATAGTCAATTTTTTGATAAGCTGGGGTATCGTTTTCAGGACCCCGGCTTATTGGTAGAAGCGCTTACTCATCGATCCTATATTCGAAGCAATAACAACAATATTCCCTCCAACGAACGGATGGAGTTTCTTGGTGATTCGATTTTAGGACTTTTGGTTGCAGAATATCTTTTTAAAACCTGTCCCAAAGATGCCGAAGGTGATATGACCAAAACCAAGGCGATGCTTGTTAATGAATATACATTATCAAAAGCAGGCCAGGCATGTGGACTTAATGAATTTATTTTTCTATCTGACGATGAGGAAAAATCTGGCGGTCGTCAAAGGGATTCTATTGTCTCTGATACGATGGAAGCGACTATTGGTGCCATATATCTTGACGGCGGATTACGTGCGGCCCGAAAGTTTATTTTGAAAACGATAATAACTCATATGGATGAGGCTCTGGCCGATGAGGATCATTATAATTACAAGGGTGATCTTTTGGAACTGCTTCAGGGCAGGGGAGAAAGAACTCCTTATTATGAGGTGGTTTCGGAGAAGGGGCCTGATCACGACAAAACGTTTAAAGTCATCGTTTATGCTGGAAATGAAGTGACCGGTGTTGGTTCTGGTGCCTCGAAAAAGGAAGCGGAACAAAAAGCTGCCGCAAAGGCTCTGGCTCAGTTTGAAGCGACAAATAACAATAAAAAAAACAACTCAGACTGACAGATGTTTTCGTTTCCGGTTAGTTGACATTTAAGGCAAAATTGTTTTCTTTCTTAAAAATATTAGTTAGTGAATTTTGATAATCGGAGGATTTAATGAATATAGCAGTTTTAATTAAACAGGTTCCTGAAATCGATCTGGTTAAGGTAGACGAGGCTGCCAATGCAGTTGTTTTGCCATCCGGTCCCGGAATTGTTAATCCATTTGATGAATATGCTGTCGAAGAGGCGCTAAAACTAAAAGAGGCGCAGGGCGGAAAGATCTCGGTGATCAGTTTTGGGTCGGAAAGAGCCGAATCGGCTCTTCGCGCCTGTCTTGCTCTTGGTGTCGATGAGGCAATATTGATAACAGACCCAAGTTTTGATAAGTCTGATCAACAAGCGGTTGGAAAAATTTTGGCGGCCGGATTGAAAAAACTGGGCGAATATGATCTGGTTCTGGCCGGAAAACAAGCTATTGACGATGATTCGGCTCAGGTTCCGGCAGCAGTTGCAGGAAATCTTGATCTGCCGCAGGTGATGTTTGTTAAAAAGATTGAATCGGCGGAAAATGGTATCGCTTCTGTTTGGCGGACAACTGAAGAAGGTTACGATGTTGTCGAGGTGGCTCTTCCGGCTGTGATTTCAGTTGTTAAGGAGATCAATGAGCCAAGATTGCCGTCGCTTAAGGGCAAAATGATGGCAAAAAAGACCCCGATCACCAAATGGAGTGCGGCCGATCTTGGTCTCGGTGACGATTCTGTTGGCGCTAATTCCAATACAAACGTTCTTAAAGTATCCTCTCCTGCCCCGCGTCAGAAGGGCGAAATGATTGAAGGCGAAACTCCAGCCGAAATAGCCAATAAACTATATGATAAATTGAAGCAAAATCAGCAGTTATAAACTATACAGATTTTCTCTAAAGCCGCCGATAACTATATTGGCGGCTTTTTTTTATGGATGCGAACGAATTGATGAAAATAGAAAAATGAGAAAATTAGTAGTTTTTGCAGCTTTTATATTTTTCCTGATTTTGCCGGGACAGCTTCTGGCAAAATTCTCCTGTCAATCAATGGCCACAGACATAGAGATTCTTTATCTATATGACGAACCGGCTTTTATCGATTGGCCGTTGATTTATTATCTCGCTGCCGAAAAGGATTGCCGGGTCGAACTTGTTTCTTTGAAATCGGGTAACGATAATTTATGCAATATTGAAACTTCAAAAGAATATAATATTTCTTCATATCAGTTTATTGCCAAAGATATCCCCGGTTTCAATTTCGATTCCGTTTTGGATGGCCTAAACAGTTGGAGACCGCCCGACGTTATTATTCTCGGCAGAGAACTTCATCGCTCTGTTTCTATCGGTTTTGAGCGTTATCTGCTGGCCAAAAACCGAGATGATGGCAGTATCTTTAATATTGAGAAAATTCTTCGTGGTGTTGAAAGTGGAGAGGGTGGAGTTTATATCAATAACAATCTCTATTTGAAAAACCATTATGACCAGATAAGTAAACTTGCAACCGAATTCTCCTCAACGCTTGAGGAACTTGATCGCGAGCAGATATATTCCACCTACAGCCTGCTAAAAGATAATACTACTGGCAACAATGAGGCCTCAATTTTATCGGGAATAGAAAAAAATCGTTTTGGCAAAATTACCGAAAAATATATTGAAAACAGTATGGTTGCCGCCTCGATGAAAAGGGCGATGTCTGAATATTTGGATAATATTTCATCGGCGGCGAAACTTGACG
>JAUVBC010000214.1 GCA_030591405.1 Candidatus Zixiibacteriota bacterium | reverse complement strand
CTGAATTTCATTATTTAAAAGATTATCTCTACCATTGGTTTCATCAGGACCAATCCCCTTAAACTCTCCCTTTCCAAATAGGCTACGAGGGATTGATATATTAGGGAAATAAGCGGGTTCGCAAAACAATTCACTGCTATCAATTTCTGCGTTTCTGGAAGAATCCGGTATTTCAGTCATACGCAGGCCAGTGAAGGCGGCTGATTTTTTACGCCAACCGTCACCATGATCCCAAATTATAAGGAAATATTTTTGAGCAGGATAGTTAGTCATCGTCCATAAGATAAAGTCATATAATGTCTGCGGGTCGCCCATATTCAATTCACCAAGGTCAGAAACCATTGGCGAATTAATGGATTCAATATCGGAATCATGTGTGATATAGTATCTTCTTGTAGTTTCCCAGTCGCCATTTGAAACATCGTAATCAGGGTGGCGGTCAATTTGAACGACAACATCAATTTCCGATGTTGAGCCAATATACTCCATTTCATTAATATCCACAATTGCGGCGCCTTCCAAATCATTATCCGCCCCCATATAAACCATTACGGTCCATTCCTTTTCGGCATAGGCAAGCCCAAAAACCAAAAAGATAATGATAAATTGAATTGCTATTGATTTTCCAACGCATTTCATACTATGGTCCTCCAATATTTCGCTCTAATATCCGCATAATACAATAACAAATATGATAACATCAATGTCTCGCACTTTGACCTTCGCAAATCGGATTGTAATTACATCTCTACGATAGTTATCTATAGTATAATAGATATTCTATTATTGTCAATACAGTATTTTTGGGGTAGCGCAATGATCCTTCATATTAATGGCGTATAAATGCGAAACTTATGCCGGAATCCAATCGAATATAATATATTCGTCTCATATAGACGGGAAAAAATTAAATATGAAGGTAATTACCTATGACCAATAAAATATGCTTCGTCCCGGTTACAAAAGAAAACTGGGAGACAGCGCTCGAACTTGAGGTTCATCCCCAACAACAGAAATTTGTACCATCGCCCGCTGAATCGCTCGCCTCGGCCTATATCAAACCATGGGATGAGGCCCTCGATCCATTTGCGATAATGTTGGAGAATAAAATGATCGGTCTTTTTTATGTGTCATATACTCCTGAGAGTAAAGACAACTATTGGATCGGCGGATTTTTCATAGATAAAAAGTATCAAGGTTTGGGTTATGGCAAATTATCTTTAAATAAGATATTAGAGTTTATTCAATCGATTCATCCAAAGAGCCAGCAGATAAAGCTGACCGTGGAAAAAGAGAATACCATTGCCCGGACTCTCTATGAAAGCATTGGATTTATTACTGACAATAAAGTAAATAAATATGACGAGATTATTTACTCAGTAAATATCAGGGATATATCAAAATAGCGCCAAATTTGTATAGTAAATCGCAAATTATCCAAAAAAAAAGTGAATTATTATGAAAAATATCATTAAAATGTCGAATATTTATAAATATTTGTTGCATATTTAAAACAATATGTTATATTATGCGTATGATATTATAAAGAGGTGTTATGAAAATAAGAAAAATATATAACAGAATTGCAGTTCTGCGGGAAGAACGGGGAATCTCAAGAAAAGATTTGGCCGATAAAATCGGGGTCAATTTTCAGACGGTCGGGTATCTGGAACGAGAAGAGTATAACCCGAGTTTGGATCTGGCTTTTCGAATTGGCGATTATTTTGATCTTCCAATTGATCTGATTTTTTCAACCGAACCGCTGAAACCATTATCTCAGCAAATCTTAGAATACAAAAAGGAAAAAGGAGAATAGATATGAATGCTATTACCACAAAATCGACCCAACCCTCAAGAAGACTGGGGGTATTGTTGAATTATGGGACATTAATTATTATGCTGGCGATTTATATCGCGCTTGTCGGTGAAAATATAAACATCCCTGTCATGGCTATTGGTATTGCGGCGCTGGCTATATTTATAATCAGCTTTATTAATTTGCATGTGAGAACCAAACTTTGGAAATTTGTGCATACCAAAATTGAAAATCTCGACGAAAGAGAGATACAGGTTGTTTTTCAATCGTTGCGGCACTCATACAGCATTTTTCCCATTGTCTGTCTTTCTTTTTTCCTGGTTTATGAACTACTGAAAGAATTTTTACCGGGTGGGATAGATTTGCCGCTGATGCCAATAATTGCGGCCTTTATTTATCTGGCTCACACTCTTCCCTCTTCAATAATTGCCTGGAAGGAAAAAGAAATATAGCCAAAGAAAAAGAGTTACATTTTTTGCAGACTGTTTACGTGGCGATATTCACTTTACTGGAATCGCAGTTATTTATATTTCACTAAGTAACTGCGATTCATTCGATTACAAATTATATCAGACAATTTTATATTCGGCACAATGCTTGCAATAGTAATTCTTCAGAGATTAATATGGAGATTGAATATGTATCAGATTAACCAAATATTCGCCGATGCCGCATATTTTCAGCTTACCGCACTTCTGACCGGGGCTCTTTTCTTTGCCATGGTTGGAATCCGCGAGATGAAAAACGAAAATCTCTATGGGTATCTGTTTGTCGCCATCAGTATTTTCTTTCTGGCGATTCATGCCTTCTTTTTGCTTAATCTTCCGGCAGCGGTATCTCCCCTAAATAATCTGGATTTTTGGCCCTGGCTGATCGCCTTTTTTGCGCCGGCACTTATTACGCTATATCTGGTTTTTGGTTTTATTAATATGCTGATGTATAAAGTAAGACTCGGAATGGTGAAAATATTTTTTGGCCTGACCCTTCTCTGCTATCTGTTTATGCTCGGCGGAAGTTGGCCGCTTGATGCCCGTGGTATAATAGTATTGATCTGGTGCGGATTATGGTTTGATGTTGAGTTGGGTCTCACCGGCTGAAGTAACGAAATTATAATTTCGTAATTCTCGTCAATTTTTTCAATTTTCAATTTTCAATTTTGATTTCCCCTATTTTTTTATTATCATTGTCCAATTAGAAATGAACTTTCAATTTATATGGTGAGATGTTCACCGGGAGGATATAATGATAGATCCACGCAATGATAAACTGGCCGACATTCTGGTAAATTTTTCTTGCGCCGTTAAGAAAAATGATCTGGTCTATATCGCTATCAGAGGTATTCCGTCGCTGGAGTTGGGTAAAGCGATTATCCGCAAAGTGACCAAAGCAGGCGGAGTTCCGTTTTGGTATTATAATGACGATTCATTAACGCGGCAGTTCCTGATGACCAACACGGTTGAGCAGATAAAAGAATTTGCCAAATTCAATCTGTCGATGGCCAAAAAAACCGATTGCTATATTGGGATATATGGTCCCGATAATTCTTTTGACCTGGCCGACATTCCGGCCAAAAAAATGGATGCCTGGAAACTGTTTTATTACAAACCGGTTATTGCCAATGTTATCACCAAAAAAACTCGCTGGGTAGCGATGCGCTTTCCTAACAATGCTATGGCCCAATTGGCTCAACAGCCGCAGGAGGTATTCGAGAAATATTACTACGATGTCTGCTGTATTGATTATGCCAAGATGGACAAGGCACTTGATCCACTGGTTAAGCTAATGAAAAAGACCAAAGATGTACATATCAAGAGTAAAGGGACCGACCTGACCTTTTCGATAAAAAATATCCCGGTAGTAAAATGTGCCGGCAAGTTTAATATCCCTGATGGTGAGGTCTTCACCGCTCCGGTCAAAAATTCAGTTAATGGTGTTATCACTTTTAATGCACCATCGCTGTATGAAAGCAATGTTTATGAAAACATCCGGTTCGAGTTTAAGAGTGGCAAGATCATAAAAGCTACCTGCAACAATCATTCAAAGAAACTTAATCATATTCTCGATACCGATGCCGGATCCCGTTATGTTGGCGAGTTTGCCTTAGGTGTTAATCCAATGATTATGGAGCCGATGAAAGACACCCTTTTTGATGAAAAAATCGATGGCTCATTCCATTTCACCCCGGGCCGCTGTTATGATGAGGCCTCCAACGGGAACAAATCGGCGATTCACTGGGATCTGGTGCAGATTCAGCGCAAAGAATATGGCGGCGGCGAAATCTGGTTTGATAATAAACTGATCCGCAAAGACGGGAAATTTGTTATCCCGGAACTAAAAGGCAAACTGACCAAAAAAGCGCTTGGCGGCTGAGAACTTCTCTGAAACTTTTATATTGCGCCTGATAGTTCTGTTTGTAGCTTTTATTTAAGGCAAATCAAAAATATTAGGAAAGGGACTATTATGGGAAAAAGGAATTATTCCGGATGGTTGGTTGTTGCTGTGGTTATAGGTTTTCTTACCTTGACCTACACTCAAATTTCGGCAGCAGAATTCACTGCAAAATTAAACGACCATGAGGGCGGCAATGTTAAAACATCAACAATTACTCTAAAAAGCTCATTTTATCGAATGGATATGGAGGAATCTGGTGAAAAAATCTCCGTGATTGTTGATTCGGATGCCGGTCTTACCAAGGTTCTGCTTCATTCCGAAAAAACATTTATGGAAATTAAAAGTCAGGACCCACAAAGCCTTATGAATGATCCATTCCAAGCCATAATTTATATGGCTGATAATGGTGAAATCAAACAGGATGGGACAGAAACAATCAATGGTTTGGAGTGTGATAAGTTTTTGATATCTATGTCCG